>JBEKSO010000470.1:0-3329 GCA_049516935.1 Thermoguttaceae bacterium | reverse complement strand
CCGGCAGGTCACGGGCGAAAACATAATCTGGGCACGCAGCACGTGGGCTGGCAGCCAGCGCTATCCGGTCCACTGGGGCGGAGATGCCGAGAACACCGATTCGGGCATGGCGGCCACGCTCCGCGGCGGTTTGTCCATCGGGCTGAGCGGTTTTTGTTTTTGGAGCCATGACATCGGCGGATTCGTAAATCGGCCGCCCGAGGATCTGTATCGCCGCTGGACGCCGTTTGGCATGCTCACGTCACATACGCGCTGCCACGGAGTCTCGCCCCGAGAGCCTTGGGAATTCGGCGACTCGTTCATGGACGCCTTCCGCCGGGCCGATGACATGAAATACCAGCTAATGCCCTATGTATACGCCCAGGCCAAGAACTGTTCTGAAAAAGGACTGCCCATGCTGCGGGCGCTGTTGATCGAATATCCCGACGATCCCGGGTCTTGGCTGGTCGATGATCAGTATTTGTTCGGTTCGGATATTCTTGTTGCGCCTCTGCTGGAAGCGGGAACGACCGAGCGCAATGTATATCTGCCGCCGGGCGCGTGGATTGATTATCAGACCGGCAACGTATATCACGGCGGTCAATGGCGGAAAATCGCCGCCGGCGCCATACCGATCGTCGCGCTTGTGAAAGATCACTCGCTTATCCCGCACATCGGCCTGGCCCAAAGCACGGCCGACATGGATTGGAACAACATCGAATTGCGCGTTTACAGCACCGACCAATCGCCCGCCGTAGGGTTGTTCGCGCTTCCAAACGGGGAACTGAATACACTAAAATTGGAAGGGGCGGAAAAGGGTTATGTGCTGAAAAACGATCCCCTGCAAGGCAAGGTGAAATGGCAGATTAAGAAAACAGAGATTAGAGATTAGACATTTAGCCCCCGGTGAATACACCGGGGGTTTGTGAATGAAATGTTTATCACGTTTGAACGTTCGTGCAAATGTTTTTTTATTGCAAATTGAAAAATGCAAATTGCAAATTGCAAATTGAACAACTATAAATATTTACATGATATTATGACTTGCTCCGTACTTCACAATCCGTACTCCATACATCGTACTCTAAAGGATTGAATTGCATGATCTATTCCAAACCACTTATCGCAACCCTGGCTTCTTTAATTTTGTCCGCCGGCATGGCGATGGCCGTGGACGACAGTAATCAACCGGCAAAACGTTATGTGATCACCGATCACGGCGCCTTGGACGACGGGCAGACTATCAACACCAAGGCCATACAGGCGGCCATAGATAAATGCTCGGCCGACGGCGGCGGGGTGATTGTGGTGCCCAAGGGAACCTTTCTCACAGGCTCGATTTTCCTCAAACAAGGCGCGAATCTCCAAGTGGAAAAGGACGGCGTGCTAAAAGGTTCGGTCAATCCGGAAGACTATCCGCAGGTTAATACGCGCTGGGAGGGCATTGAACGCGAATTTACCGCCGCGCTTCTGAACGCCGTCGATCTCAACGGCGTGGAAGTGACGGGCGAGGGCGCCATCGACGGCTCCGGCGACCAGTGGATCGATCAATTCAGGCAGCAGCGGCAGCAGCAGCAAGGCGCACAGCGTACCGGCGGTTATACCCCAACTTTACCACCGCGGCCGAGGTTGATTTGTTTTCAAAACTGCCAAAAGGTCCGCATCGCCGGCCTGTCATTGAAAAACCAGGCGTTGTGGTGCCTGCACATTCTTTACTGCGAGGATGTAACGGTAGACGGCCTGAATATCCGCGCACGGCACGACATTCCCAGTTCCGACGGCATCGACCCGGATTCCTGTCGGAATGTGCTGATTACAAAATGCGACATCGACGTCAACGACGACTGCATTTCGATCAAGGCCGGCAAGGACGCCGACGGGGCCCGGGTGAACCGGCCTTGTGAAAACATCATCGTTGAAAAGTGCCGGTTCGGTTACGGGCACGGGGGCGTGGCAATGGGCAGCGAAGTGACCGGCGGGATCCGCAACGTGGAAGTCCGCGATTGCGTGGCCGAAGACGACAACTGGGAGCCGATCCGCTTCAAGTCGCAGCCCAGCCGCGGCGGAGTGGTGGAAAACATCACTTACCGGAACATCGAACTAAAAAATACCCGCAACGCGCTGACTTTCAACATGGAATGGCGAATGGTCGGGCCGCAACCCCCGCCGGCCAAAATCCCCACCGTGGTCCGCAACGTAAAAATCATCAACGTCACGGGCACGGTCAAAACAGCGGGAATGATGCACGGAATGAAACAGAGCCCGATCGAAAACGTAATGTTCGAGAACTGCAAAATTTCCGCGCAAAAAGGCCTTACTCTCGATAATGTAAAGAACATCGATCTGTCGGGCCTGGATCTGAAGGTCGAACAAGGCGAACCGATTATTTGGAAAGGCGGCAAACCAGAGGCGGAAAAATAACAAAAGCGGCGTTTCATGTTCCATATATTCAGATTGTAATGTCAGGCGTAATGAAAATAAATGTAAGCCCACGGGTTGCAACCCGTGGGCTTGGAAGCATTAATTATTTGATTTTTTATTCGAAAAGATTTATTCATGTCGAAAAGCAAAACCGCAATTCTTATCCTATTGACGTTAATCATCGGCGCCGGCATGGCATTGGCCGCGGATAACGCCCAGCAGGCAAAGCGTTACGTGGTCACCGACAACGGCGCAGTCGGCGACGGCAAGACGCTAAACACGCAAGCCATACAGGGGCTGATCGACCGGGCGTCGAGCGAGGGCGGCGGCGTAGTCGTGGTGCCCAAGGGAACGTTTCTAACAGGCGCGATCCTCCTTAAGCAAGGCGTGAACCTGCAAATCGAAAAAGACGGCGTGCTCAAGGGGACGGTCGAGCAAAAGGATTATCCGCCGGTGAAAACCCGCTGGGAGGGCGGGGAAACCCAGCGCTTGGCCGCGTTGCTCAACGCCGACGATCTAGACGGCGTGGAAGTCTACGGCGAGGGCACGATCGACGGGTCCGGCGACGAGTGGGTGCGCCTTTTTAACGAAGTGAATGCCGCCAAAGGCATCAAACCCGGGACTAAGGTGCCGGTCCCTCCGCCCGGTCGACCGAAGCTGATATGTTTCCAAGAGTGCCATAAAGTCCGCATCAGCGGGCTTACGCTTCTCAATCCGGCGTCGTGGGGCCTGCACATCCTTTACAGCGAAGACGTGGTCGTCGAGAACCTCAAAAGCCGGGCTGAGCATGGTACCCCCAATGCCATCCCCAATGCCGACGGAATCGACGTGGATTCCAGCCGGAATGTGCGGATCTCCAGTTGCGACATCGACGCCAACGACGACTGCATCTCGCTTAAGGCCGGGCGCGACGCCGAAGGACTGCGCGT
>JBEKSO010000469.1:0-3350 GCA_049516935.1 Thermoguttaceae bacterium | reverse complement strand
ACGATTACGTGCTGTGCGCGTTCGATCGGGCGGACCTGATCATCTGCGTGGGATACGACATGGTGGAGTACCATCCGCATCCCTGGAATCCGGACAAGCGGCGGAAGATCATACATTTCAGCGCGATTCCGGCCGAGGTGGACGAGCATTACACGGTGGCATTGGAGGTGCAAGGACACGTGGGATCGGCGTTAAAGAGCGTGGCCGCGCTGGTCAAGCCGAAGGAGACATTTCCCTTGGCGGGGGTGCGGGAGGTGATAGCCAAGGAGATGTTGGAATATGCCGACGACAAGTCGTTTCCCTTAAAGCCGCAAAAGATCGTAAATGACATACGCCGGGCCCTTGCCCCGGAAGCGATTGTGATATGCGACGTGGGCGCGCACAAAATTTGGATGGCCCGGATGTATCAGGCCCAGCGGCCCAACACTTGCATAATATCCAACGGATTCGCGGCGATGGGCATTGCTTTGCCCGGGGCCATCGCCGCCAAATTGGCCTTTCCCGAACGAACCGCGGTGGCGGTCTGCGGAGACGCCGGTTTCATGATGAATTCGCAGGAAATTGAAACCGCGCTGCGGATCGGCACGCCGCTGGTGGCGCTTATCTGGACCGACAACTGCTACGGTCTGATCGAGTGGCATCAACTGCAGCAATTCCATCGCATAAGCAACGTGCGCTTCGGCAATCCCGACTTCGTAAAGTTCGCCGAGAGCTTCGGGGCCAAGGGATACCGGGTGCAAGCGGCGGATGAATTAGTGCCGATCCTGAAGCAGGCTGTGGCCGACAATACGGTAGTGGTTATCGATTGCCCGGTGGATTATTCGGAGAACATGAAACTGACGGAGAAACTGGGGAAGATGGTTTGCCCAGTGTGAGAAAATGATGAATGCTGAATGTTGAATGATGAATTATTCAGCATTCATAATTCATAAATCATCATTTACATTTAGGAGCGTTTCTATGCCGGAACACTTTCCACTTATGGTCCCCGGAGCAAAGCCGGCGGGGGAAATGGCCGAGGTGCGTGCGCCGTTCGACGGGTCGTTGATCGCCACGGTGGAGCAGGCCGACGGGGCGGCGGTGGAAAAGGCGTTGGCAACGGCTTATGGCTTGTTTCGCAATCGCGATGGGTGGCTAAAACCTTTGCAGCGAATCGCAGTGTTGGAAAAGGCGGCGGCGATTATGCAGTCTCGGCGGGATGAACTGGCGCTAGAGGCCGCGCGTGAAGGCGGCAAGCCGCTTGTGGATTCACGTGTCGAGGCCGATCGGGCCATCGACGGCATGAAACTCTGCGTCCAGCATTTGCGCACTCAAGCGGGCAGTGAGATTCCCATGAATCTCAATGCCGCATCGGCGGGCCGGCTGGCCTTTACGCGGCACGAACCGATCGGCGTGGTCGTGGCCTTCAGCGCCTTCAACCATCCGCTTAACCTGATCGTTCATCAGGTCGGTCCGGCTATAGCGGCCGGATGCCCGGCGATCGTCAAGCCGGCCAAGGCGACGCCGCTTTCATGTTTCCGGCTGGTCGATATTCTTAGGCAATCCGGACTGCCGGCCGAGTGGTGCCAGGCGTTGGTGACCACGAACAACGACGTGGCCACCGAGATGATTAAGGATCGGCGGTTGGGATTTTTCAGTTTTATCGGCAGCGGCCGGGTAGGTTGGGATTTGCGCGCCAAGTTGGCGCCCGGGGCGCGATGTTCGCTGGAACACGGCGGAGTGGCGCCTGTAATCGTGGCGGCAGACGCCGACCTGGACAATGCCTTGCCGCTTATATGCAAGGGCGGATTTTATCATGCCGGGCAGGTCTGTGTTTCGGTGCAAAAGGTTTTTGCGGATAAAGGCATCGCGCGGGGGTTTGCCGAGCGCTTGGCCGGTTTGACCCGGAGGCTGAAGGTGGGCGATCCCACGCTGGCCGACACGGAGGTCGGGCCGCTGATCCGGGAGTCGGAAGTAAAGCGCGTGGACGAGTGGGTCCGGGAGGCGGTCGGTCGAGGAGCGGAGGCATTGTGCGGCGGCAAGGCGATTTCCTCGCGGTTATATGCGCCGACCGTGCTTTACAATCCGCCGGACGACGCGCGAGTGAGCACGCACGAGGTGTTCGGCCCGGTGGTTTGTGTTTATCCATATAATACTATTGATGAAGCCATTGCCCGGTCGAACGCGTTGCCTTATGCATTTCAGGCGGCGGTGTTTACCCGCGACTTGGACACTGCGCTAAGGGCCACGCGGCGTTTGGACGCGGCCGCGGTGATGGTAAACGATCATACGGCCTTCCGTGTGGATTGGATGCCATTTGCCGGACTGAAGGAATCGGGCCTGGGCGTGGGCGGGATACAATATACAATGGAGGACATGCAGGTCAAAAAGTTGGTGGTGATTCGGTCGAAAGAATTGTAACGAAGGATGAAGGATGAAGGATATCCCCTTTTTAGCATCGATCTTCGGCAGGCATGAATTTGTCGTGCGGCGGGTGCATTCGCTGTTGGGATTGATTCCGATCGGCGGGTTCCTTTGTTTTCACCTGGCCACCAATGCCAGCATATTGGACGGGCCGGAAACATTTCAGATGCGGGTAAATATTATTCATCAACTCGGCCCGATAACGCTTTCCGTGCTGGAATGGGGCACAATTTTCCTGCCGATCTTGCTGCACGGCATAATCGGGCTGATTATCGTGACCCGGGGAAAACGCAATCTGCGGCATTATCCTTATTTGGAGAACTGGCGCTATACGCTGCAGCGTATCACGGGCGTGGCGGTCATGGCCTTTATACTTTTTCATGTTTTTCAGATGCACGGCTGGTTTCGCTGGGAGTGGTGGACCGAGCACGTCGCCCGGCCGTTTGGCGGGGCGCGATTCGATTGGGAACATGCCACGGCGTCGGCCGCAACCGTGCTGGAGGGATCAAAAATATTTGCCGCGATCTACTTTGTAGGTATTTTTTCGGCCGTGTATCACCTGGCCAACGGGCTGTGGACGATGGGCATTACCTGGGGCGTTTGGACCACTCCCCATGCCCAGCGCTGGGCGAATATCCCCTGCGCATTGTTCGGCCTGGCATTGTTGACTATCGGATTGGGCGCGCTTTTTGGATTTTTGAACGTTCCATTGCCGCTTGTAGATGTAGTGATTCGATGAGGGTGTCATGAAATTGATATTTAACCCGCCGTAAATACACGGCGGATTAAAAGGATAAAATACTGCACGTGGCCCCCGGTGTATTCACCGGGGGCTAAATACGCTCCTTTCTAACCACTAACCACTCTCCACTAACAACTAATTGATGACAACACCGCGAGTGATGGTCGTCGGCGGCGGATTGGCCGGGCTGGCGGCCGCGATGAAA
>JBEKSO010000468.1:0-3380 GCA_049516935.1 Thermoguttaceae bacterium | reverse complement strand
CCAGGAGCACGGCATTGTAGGTTACTTGCGTCCACGGGGAATTATTCCAAAGAACGATCAATTCTTGAGGCTTGAAAGTGCATAAAAAATTGCAATAATGGAGCCACGCGCCGGCCGGCCAGGCCCGGTAGATAGCCTCGAGAATTATAGAAACGATATAAAGCCCCACCGCCATGATAATCGTCCGCCAGCGATCGTGAATGATCGACGACAGCAAGGTTGTTATTCCCGTCAGGCAAAAAAACATAGAAAACAGATTGACGGCGCCGGGAGTGAATTGCACGAGCGAGATTTCTTTGCGAATAATCACGGTATGCAATCCCAGGGCAATTCCCAGCATTATGGATGCCGCCAGCAGGGCCGCTCCCAAAGTCGCGGCAACGGCGGGAATTACAAGTAAAGTCGGCCGCCATACCGGCAGCGTGACCAGCAGGTCCATTGTTCCGCGGCCGATCTCGCCGCAGATCGGATCCGATCCGCGTCCTACGGCCCAGCCTCCACAAACCAGCAGGATCACTATATGCACAAAAATAATGCTGATCACGCCTGCCGGCGTGGCCAGTTCCCCTACTGGCAAGCTCAGCATCCGTTGCAAAAAACTCGGCAATGCCTTAAGCAGCGAGAAGGCAAAATCAGCCTTGAACAAGCTTAACAGCCATAGAAAAAGCCAGCTAAACCCGGCAAGAATCAGACTGCTGATGAGCAACTGCACCCATATGTCGGAAAACGCTTTACGCCACAGGGCCCTATTCATAAGTGCGAAGAACCGTTGCTTTTATAAATTCGCCGATGCCCCTTGTCCAGTCGGCCCTTGCGATAAGTCGCGTTAGCATATTCATGACTGAACTAATCGCTTGCCGCAGCCTTTATGGAGCCGGCTTATTTGCCCCGGGCGCAGGTTGAGCATCGGCCGGTTTTTCGCCGCCGGTCGATTGCCCTGAATCGACGGGTTTCTCGGTTTTATCTTCCGGTTTTTTTCCCTCCGCCTTATTATCAGCCTTCTCGGCTTTCTTTTCCTCCACTCCCTGTTCCTTAATAGCACCGGGCGTGTAAACCGGACCTTCCTCGGGTATTTTATCAAGACCGGGGATCCCGCCGGGCGGCTGGGTGAATGCCGGCTTGGGTTCGAACCGGGCGAATTTGTCGTAGATTTCCTTGGTCGAAACCATCTTCAAATCATCCATACGCTGCGAAGACATCTGGGCATACACCGTACCCGGCCATTCGGTCGTTACTTCCGTATAATATTTGATCGCCATATCCAGTTTGCCCAGCGATTCCCAAGCCTTGGCAAGCCCAAAAACGGCTTGGACGCGTAGAGCGGGCGATTGGCTTTGCTCGCTAACTGCTTCATACAGTTTCAGGGCATTGTTCAATTGCTGATTGGCGGTAGGTTTGTTTACAAAAAGCATATTACAACCTTGGGCAAGTTGAATGTCGGCAGCCACAAGATCGGCCGCCGGCGCGGCGTGAGAGCGAGGGTTCTCTTCCGCGACTTTTTCCAGCGCCGCCGACGGGTTCGTATCATCAAACGCCGTGAATAACTGCGTCCAGGCCCTATTGGCCGAAGAGGCCGATTCGCTTGTCCACAAGGCTAATAAAATCACCCCTAATATCACCACAATTATCACCGCCAAGATGGCGTTCTGATAGGGTTTAATCGCGGTAAACGTTTCGGAAAGCCACAGGGCCAGGGCATTTTGGTGCAGCTTGTGACGTTCTTCGCTTTTCATATTTTCTCACCTTGTTCTGATCGAGGTTCATCATAGTCCGGATGAAATATATCCATTTGAACGTAGATAAAGAAGTATAAATCCTTGATCCAAAATTCGCAAGGTCTACAAAACCACGGGAAAAATCGGCTTAAGATGCCAAATAACACTCCATCTACCCCTTAGGGGTTCCGGCCGACAACAATTCAGGTAGCCAATTGATTTGATATACACAAGCAGGTTGACAGCGCCCACAAAGCTCCTTCATAATCCTAGTCTTATTGGGTTTCTTCGGCATAAGATATTCATGCTTCGTGATACCCTTCGCTATTGGCCCCTATGAATCTCAACCCCGCCCAACTCGAGGCCGTCCACACGCTTTCCGGCCCATTGCTAGTGCTTGCCGGAGCCGGAACCGGTAAAACCCGGGTCGTTATCTATCGCATAGCCGAACTTATCCGCGGCCGGATTCGCCCGGAACGCATTCTGGCCGTTACTTTTACCAACAAAGCGGCCGACGAAATGCGGCAACGCTCGGCCGCACTGCTTGACAAGCCGGGCACCAACCAGAGGTTGGTCGTGGCACACGTACATAGGAATGAGCGCCCGGAAATCTCCACTTTTCATTCGCTTTGCGTCCGCATCTTGCGACGGCAAATTCGGCACCTGGGCTATCCGGCCCAATTCGCCATATACGACCGGGGCGATCAGGAAGGCGTCGCCCGCAGTGTGCTCAGGGAAATCAAGGCGGCCGACGCCTTTTTGCGCCCCGGCGACCTGCTCTATTTCCTCAGCCGTTGGAAAAACTCCGGCATCCGCCCCGAGCAAGCCGCCAATCTGGCCCAAACCGACAAGGAACATCTTGCCGCCGCCGCCTATCGCCGCTACCAAAACGCCTTGAAAGCGGCCGGGGCGTTGGATTTCGACGACCTCTTGGTTTGCACCGAAGATCTGTTTTCCCAGTTCCCCAAAATCCGCCAGGCCGAGGCCGATCGCTTCGATCATCTACTTGTGGATGAATATCAGGACACCAACGGCAGTCAATATCGAATCATTAAAGCATTGGCCGAAAAGCATCGAAATATTTGCGTGGTGGGCGACGACGATCAATCCATATACGGCTGGCGCGGAGCCGAATTGACCCACATCCTCCGCTTCAAAAACGATTGGCCCGAGGCCAAGGTCGTGCGCCTGGAACTGAATTATCGCTCCACCCGGGAGATTATCGGCTGGGCGAACCGGCTTATCGCCTTCAATAAACTCCGACACGATAAAGTTCTGCGTGCAAACTCAAGCGGCGAGACTCCGCGAATACAGCAACTGCAAGACGAAGCGGAAGAAGCAAAATGGGTGGTCGACGAAATCGCCGGCCGACTCAAAACTCAAAAACGCCGGCCCCGCGATTTCGCCATCCTCTGCCGCACAAACGAACAGCCCCGGGCCTTCGAGACCGAACTCAGGCTGGCGAAAATCCCCTATGTACTGCTGGGCGGCATGTCGTTTTACGACCGCAAGGAAGTCCGTGACGTGCTGGCGTACTTGAAATTGCTGGCCAACCCGGCCGACGAAATCTCGCTTTTACGCATCATCAACACGCCCCATCGCGGAATCAGCCAATCCACCGTTAAACGCCTGTTGGACGAAGCCATTGGCAAAAGCAAGCCAATT
>JBEKSO010000467.1:0-3380 GCA_049516935.1 Thermoguttaceae bacterium | reverse complement strand
CACCGGGGGCTAAATATGCCAATTTTTAATTCTCACTCGGCGGCGGGCGGAGTATCGGTTGCCGGTTTTTCAGGAGGCGGTACCGCTTTGGGTTTTTCAGGGGGCGATTCCGCTTTGTTTAAGTCCACTTGTAGTTTGGGAATCGCCTTTTTTAGCTTTTGGATTCCTTCTTGGCTGACTTTCATGTCCTTGCTGAGTGAAAGACGTCCTAACTGGGGTAAGGAAGAAAGCTCGGACAATCCGGCATCCGTCACCTTGGTGCCCTGAATCAAGAGCCAATTGAGTTTCGGCAACTGCGCGATTTGCTTAATCCCCTTGTCGGTTATGTCGTTGCCGGAAAGGTTCAAAATGGTCAGGGTGGGAACTTTGGCGATGTATTCCATACCTTTATCGGTAATTTTGATGTAACAGGCGTGGAGGGTTTGCAGGGCCGGCAAGCTTTCCAGATGCTCCAGGCCGGCATCGGTGATCGGAGTTCCATTGATCAACAGGTTGCTTAAATGATTCATATTGTTTAGATAAGCCAGTTGATCGTCGTTGATTTCGGCATTTAAAAAATTCGCCGTCGATAGGTGGCGAAGTTTAGTAATCTGTTTCAAGGCCTCGTCGGTGGGTTTTAGACAATTGCTGAAGTCCACTAAGGTAACTCCCTTGTTTTGCTCTTTAATAACCATGACGCCGCATTTTTCCAATTCCGCGGCGGCCTCATTTTCGTCTTTCACATTGCCCTCGCCAAAGAGCCAGTTACCAAAGCCCTGGTCGACAATGTTGCCCATCATCACTTGCCCGCTTGGAGTAAAACTCACGTACAAAACGGCGCCGATAACAATTAAGACTACGATCCAGATGATTATGGAGACTTTGCTTCTGCGCCGGCCGGTTTTTCCGGCTGGGGGCTGGGCTTGTTGTGATTGGTCAGTGCTCATGGAGATTTTCCTTTTGCGGCGCGTGGCCGCGATAAAAAAAAGTAAGATTAATAAATTTCCGGGCTGTTTTTTTCCGGGGTCGCCGTTTCCGCTTGCCGATGCGGGGGCTTAAGCACACTGGTTTCACAGGGCGGCTGGGACGCGGGATCGCTGTTTCCTTCAATAAATATACCCATGCGGCGGAACTTTTGATACCGGTCTTCCACTAATTTATCCGGGGAAACGGCGGCCAATTCGCGAAGCGTGTTGCGGAGGTAGATTTTCAGGCGGTTGGCCATAAGGTGGTGATCGCGGTGGGCACCGCCCAGGGGTTCGTGAATGATTTCGTCGATAACGCCCAGACCGAGAAGGTCTTTAGCGGTCATTTTCAAGGCTTCGGCGGCCTGTTCTTTGAAGGCATGGCTTTTCCAGAGGATGCCTGCGCAGCCTTCGGGGCTGATAACGGAATAATAGGCGTGTTCGAGCATGGCCACGCGGTCGCCCACGCCGATACCCAGTGCCCCGCCGGACCCCCCCTCTCCGATAACCACGCAGATGATGGGAGTGGGCAGGCGGGACATTTCGAACATGGAATTGGCGATGACTTGTGCCTGTCCGCGTTCTTCGGCCCCGATGCCCGGATATGCCCCGCCGGTATCGATGAAGCAGATGATGGGCATGTGGAACTTGGCCGCCAGGCGCATCTTGCCGATGGCCTTGCGATAGCCTTCGGGATGGGCATACCCGTAATTGCACAGGCTGCGTTCCTTCAGAGTCTTGCCCTTTTGATGCCCGGCAATCATCACTTTGAAGGTGTCGAGCTTGGCATAGCCGGTGCGGATGGCGCGATCGTCGCCAAAACACCGATCGCCGTGCAGTTCCACGAACTCATCGAAGATCAGATTGATATAATCGGTGGTCATGGGCCGGTCCGGATGCCGGGCGACCTCGACTTGCTCCCAAGGATTCAAATTATTGTAGATCTGTTTAATCAGATCCACGCGCTCCCGGCGCAAACGGCGGATTTCGGCGCGGACCTCGGGCGTCTGCTCGGTTTTTGTCTCGAGCTTCGATAGTCGATCCTCCAACTCGTAGATCGGCCGCTCAAACGCCAGGCGATATTCCGGTCCAGCCATGTAGGGGTTCAGGGTTCGGGATTTGGAGTTCAGGGTTTACACGGGGTGGTCAGTTCACTGACCGCCATTTGAAGTACACATCGCGAAACCGCAAGTGGTTTTTTAAAATATTCATCGCTAAACCGCAAGCGGTTTATAAGAATCAATCATTCTTCGTTAATCATTCCGCATTCTAATTTTCAGGCGGTTTGGGTTGAATTTTGAACATCCGCATCATGCGAAACTCGCCCAAAAAATCTTGCATAGTATCGGGCCGGGCGGCGGGATTCTTGGACATGCACTTGCGAATCAATTGGGCGAACTCGGGCGTGACATTACTGTTAAAGGCCTCCAGCGGCGGCGGCGGGGCCCGCAGGTGTTTCATCAACAGGTCGTTCGAGTTTATACCCGTAAACGGCGGCTTGCCTGCCAGTAATTCGTGCAAAACGCAGCCGAAACTATATAAGTCCGCGCGGGCGTCCTGGGCCTTGCCGCGAATCTGCTCGGGAGCCATGTAACTCCGCGTCCCTTGTACCTTGTTGCCTGCGGAAAAAAATTTCATCAGCCGCGATTTCTGTTTGCGCGCCAGGGCGAAGTCGATTAGTTTTATTTCTCCTTCGTCGCCGACAAGGAAGTTGTCCGGCTTGACATCGCGGTGGACCCAACCCATTTTGTGGAGGTATCCCAAGGCCTCGGCCGAGCTTTCCACGATCTTTGGCAGCATATGTGCGATTTTTTCAATGCCAGCGTTGATTCGCTGCTTCAGGTTCGGGGCGGAGAACCACTCCACCACCAAGTAAGGGATGCCGCGGTCATTGCCAAGTGAAAACATCTCGATAATCTGAGGGTGTTTCAAGGTGCGGCCAACGGCATATTCCCAGCGAAGAAAGCGGATTTGTTCCCGGTCTTTAACGTATTTGTCCAGTAAGGTTTTAATGCCCACCATGCGATCATTGGCGTCGTCGTAGGCTTGCCAAATGTGGCAGTTTTGGCCCGTGTGCACCACGTTCAACAACCGATACGGACCGAGATAACCTGGTGTTGCCTTTGCCACTGTAAAACGTCTCGCGCGAATGCCCTGCGCACGGCGCAAGTGCCGCGGCCAAACATTTATACCTCGTTTAAGGGGTTCGGCCCGATAGCCGTTTGACCATCAAAAACACAATAATCCAATTCAGTTTAACCCCTTGCAACCAGTAGGGCAACGGCTCTTTCACCCCCCGAGTGGATTGTACGGAGTTTGGGGAAAGAATAAAATGCGAAAACTGACACTTGAAAAATCGGGGCGGCCCCCCTGCCCTGCTCTTTTGCGACAATAACCAAAATATGGTGCTTTCATGATCAAGTTCGCCACGCTATC
>JBEKSO010000466.1:0-3393 GCA_049516935.1 Thermoguttaceae bacterium | reverse complement strand
GTACAATTCATCCTTGAACGCATGGCTTCCTCCGTGTAATGATTCGTTGACACAAATCATTTACACAAGGAGCCTTGCGTTCACCTATAGCATTTCACCTAAACTTGGAACTACTGTAATCCCTCATCCCTTATCCCTCATCCTTTATTTTATAAAGTGCATTCTGGAAAAATTGGGAAAATATGGGAAGGGGATATTTACGTAAGGGATCCGATCCCACGTATGCGGCCAATAAATAAACAAGGCCTTGCCTTTTAACAAATCGCGATCGATCTGTGGAGCGAACCAAAGGCGGCTATCCTGGCTTTTTGCGCTGTTATCACCCAAGGCGAAGTATTGATCGTCCTTCATCTGAAACTCAATTTCACACATATTGGACTGATCGAAAGCGGCTTTCCATTGCGTCGGGTCGGAAAAAAATTGATCAACTTTCTTCATGGCTAACATTGGCGGCAGTTGAATATAGTCGATTAGCTCGCCTTTCCCTTTATATCTATTTACAATTAGACGTGATTCTTTATTCGTAGCGATATAATAGATATCGCGTTTGACTTTCAGATGACTTAATTTCATTTTTAATCCCAGCGAGGCAACTCTCACGGGCGACAAGTCCAATTCAGTGGGACAAGTATTTTTTAGATCGCCGTATGTGGCCGGCGAGTCGAATTTCACCACGCTATCATTTATCCAGAGCAGCAACTGCCTATCACAGTTGGAAAACATCAGATTATATTTCCCCGGCCCGCGAAAATTAGTCTCCGCAATGCGACGGAACGATTGCATGTCGTCGCCGCTTATGGAAAGCGCGGCCTTGCCGGTGGCGGCATCCAGCCGGCATTGAAATTTCCGCCCGCCTTTGACAAGTTCCAGCACCACTTGGCCGCTGTTGTTTTCCAGTTCCGCGGTGGCCGAGACAGCCAGATCGCCCACCCAGTGCAAGCCGTTCAGGTATAGATTCTGAGTTGAATATCCGCGGCTTATATCATCAATGTCCGCGACTGTTAGTCCCGTGTCGTAAGCCGTAAAATCGGTGATCAAATGCGGTTTTATCGCATCCTGCACAAACGGCTTGCCCGATGCGTCTGTTTTCCATTGATTGAACCAAGGCACCAGATGTTGGTAACGAAGCCAGACTTCGCTGGCCGACGCCCCATCTGTGCTGTAAGTGATATAATCATCCGAGGTCCACGAGCCGGCCGCCCCGCTCGAAGCAGGTTCGGATTGCCAGCGAACAGGCCAGCCGTATTTCGCTATTGCGGGCATATAGTCGTTGTCGAACACCGTTTGCAGCATGGCCAGCAGTTTATCCGGCGCTTTCCTTGCTATCTGAAACTCCTCCCGGCCCTCGTTTCCTCCCGCCCCGTTTTTATCGTTGCGGATCCAAACGTCGCCGAAACGGATGCGTAGCGTTTCATTCGGCAACCCGGCCAGGCGCTTTATGTAATTGTCGTGCGCGCCTTCCGGATAGTAAAACACGATCACGTCCCAGCGTTTTGGATCGTCGAATTGGTAGGAAAATTTGTTGACGATAATCCGATCGCCCGAATACGGCGGCTGTGGGTTGCGCCCGTCGATTTCCATGGTATAACGGCACATGGGGCAGGTGCAACATGCAATTTGATCGTTATTCGTTTTGGATTGGCCTTCCTTGGTCACCTCTTCGCTTGCGCTCACTTGGTATGGATAACCGCATTTCTCGCATTTCACGTCTTTATGTCGCCCCATCAGCGTGGGCGCCATCGATCCGGTGGGAATGACAAATGCCTCGGCCTCGAATGTGCGAAACAAAAACGCCAATATAAAGGCAATCGCCACCGATTCGATTGTCTCGCGAATTGATGCCGCCGATGGCCTATGACGAGCAAGCCACGACTTTTTGGGAGCCGGCTGGGGCGCTTTGGAAGATACGCTTGGTTTGGTTTTTGCCATGAATAACTGGGGCCGAGTTCAGGGTTCAGTTTTTAGGGTTCAGGGTTGATCTGTGGGGCAGGTTGCCAACCTGCCTTTCTTGGGCAGATTAGCAATCTGTCCCACTTTCTTGTTCCCACGTTCCGGCGTGGGAACAAGAGGTAAATCCGCAATTTGCCGTCACTTAGGTTTACGGTCAAACAACACGTTATGTTTATGTCTATCGAATATAACCAATCCGGCTCGGATCGGGAACCTGAAATCGCCAAGGACCAATTGTAATTGATTTGGCTGGGAACAAGATCATTAACGGCTTGCCAATTAACAAGTTGTCAACCACAGAAGGACGACCGGGCCAAGTTCGGCTATCCTCGGATATCGAACTATTGTCTCCCAGTACGAAGTATTCATTCTCCCCCAAATGGACGGGTTTGTCCTCAGCCCATCGACTATCCCGTCCTATTGGATGGGTATAATATACGTCCCTGTATATCCGCAGGTCTTCTACCGTAACTCCCAGTCCTTCTATCCCTATGGCGAAGGGTTGAGATGTCGGTTCGATCGGTAAAACCAGATCATCCATGGGCAGGCAAAACACTGTCCGATCGTTTATAGCCAACAAGAACTGCCGGTCAATCAATGAGACAACGATCTTCAAATCCTCGTTTTCCAGCACCACCCGATTTTCTTCCGCCATGATCTCGCGTCCATTGCGGGTTACCCGATAGGAGCCGGCCTTATGATCGATTTCAACCTGGAAAACATCTTTCCCGTATGTTGCGCGGATGAAAAAATTCCCTGGACCGACTATTTTCATTAAGCGAAAAGAAAGCATAAGATCGTTTACCGCATGAACGTCTTCCTCGCGGCGCGGCAGGCTTTGATTGTAAGCCATTATGTCGGTAATCGGGCATTCTTGAACTTCACCCTCCCGCTCCGGTATTCGCCGCCAATGATGATACACGAGCCAATCGATCGTCCCCTCTCCGGGCACCGCGACAGTGGTCGGGTGAATACCGTCGATTGTCCACTCTCCCACCGGGAGATGATTAAAGTGAGTCCCCTCTCCCACTGGGAGAGGGCTAGGGTGAGGGCTTTTATCAGAACCTTCATTCGTATTCGGATGCATGAATCGCCCACCGGCCCAATTCCAAAGGCTTTTATCATCTTCGCCTTGCCAGCGTGGCGGCAGAGTCGGCCGGCCAGGCAGCACGGCGGGCGAATATTTAGCGTCGTAGACCATAACGGCCATCGAGCGTTGGCAGTCCGGAGTTTTGCGTTGGATTTGGCCGTCGATGTACACGTCCCCGTTTTTAATTTGAACCGTTTCGCCGGGCAGGCCCGCCACGCGTTTTATCACGATTTTACTCGCTTCCCGGGGGTGTCGAAAGGCCGCGATTTCCCAACGCCGCGGACGGCGAAAATAATATGCCGAACGATCGACGAGCACACGATCTCCCTCCAGATCGGGCAGCAATTCCATGC
>JBEKSO010000465.1:0-3405 GCA_049516935.1 Thermoguttaceae bacterium | reverse complement strand
CCCCCCCCCCCCCCCCCCGGCGGGCGGGGGGGGGGGGGGGGGGGGGCCCCCCCCCCCCTCACCCTAACTCTCTCCGGGCGCCAACCGGAGGTTGGTCGGGAGAGGGGACAAAAAACTTCCATGCAAAAACAACTTGCCGCCGCAATTGCCGCAGTACAAAAAAAGTTTTCTGAAGAAGTAGCGCCGCTTCAAGCCAAGCAAGCGGCTTTGGCCGGTGAACTGAAAAACCACGTGAAGTATGCGATATTACGAATCAATTATCAGCGCAAGCAACTTCTTGCCGCGGGCCGTGCAAACAACTCCCAAGAAGCGGCTGCTCTGGACCGGGATTTTGCCGAACTTCAAGCCAAGGAAGAACGCTTGAAAAAAGAGTCCGACCGGCTTGCCGCCGATATTGAAAAAAGTGAGGCCGACGTGCGTGCAAATGCGGCGATCTTTGCCGACGCCTCCGGCCGCGAAAAAACAATAGCGCTGATGGATATCGTACGCTTCTACTGTCCCAATCAGATGGGCATAGGCGGCAAGACAGTGCATTATTTTGCCAAAATATGGGAATTGCTGACAGCCGATCCGCGCGAGTCGAACCAGGACGGCGGACTGTTTCCCGCCATCTTCGGCACGGTGCTGATGGTCTTTTTGATGGCGGCGACGTGCTTTCCCCTGGGTGTGCTGGCCGGCATTTACTTGGGCGAATACGCGAAAGATGGTTTTTTGGTCCGCCTGGTGCGCGTCGCGGTGAATAATCTCGCCGGCATCCCTTCGATTGTTTATGGAATATTCGGGTTGGGATTTTTCATTTATCTTGTGGGCGGCAATCTGGATCGTTGGTTCTTTCCCGAACGGATCGACGCCGGCGAGCCGGTGTTTGGCCAGGGTTGCATCATCTGGGCCAGTTTGACATTGGGTTTATTGACGATTCCCGTGGTGATCGTCTCGACCGAGGAGGCATTGCGGACAATTCCCCGGGGAATTCGCGAGGGTTCTTACGCCTTGGGATCGACAAAATTCCAAACGCTGGTGCGGGTACTGGCGCCGATGGCCTCGCCCGGCATGATGACCGGTTTTATTCTGGCCATGGCCCGGGCGGCGGGCGAAGTTGCCCCGCTGATGATTACAGGCGCGGTGAAAAACGCCCCGGCGCCGCTGGACGGATCGTTTCCATACCTTCATTTGGATCGCCAATTCATGCACCTGGGTTTTCACATTCTGGATATTAGCTGCAAATCGCCCAACGTCGAAGCCACCAAGCCGATGGTTTACGTGACTACGCTGCTTTTGCTTTTGATCGTGCTCGGCCTGAGCAGTTTTGCGATTTATCTCCGCAACCGGATGAGGGCCCGCTTCCAGTCGCGAACCATGTAAAATTATTCCATTTGACCACGATGATAATATGTTAAAGACCATAAACAAGAGACATGTCATGGCACATCCGCCTCGGCCCGTGGCCCAAAATAATGAAGATAATAAGCCTGCCGCCGGCGATGTTTCCAACCCTGCAGCGGCAAAAAATCCGCCCGTTCCGTTGGCAGGCGATCCGATTGTTCGCGCCGGGCAAGTCTGCTTGTACTACGGCAAGACCGAGGCGCTTAAAAATATCACCATGGATTTTCCCAGGCATGAAGTGACCGCGCTTATCGGTCCGTCGGGCTGCGGCAAATCGACGCTGCTGCGCTGCCTGAACAGAATGAACGACCTGATCGACGACGTGCGGACAACCGGCCGGATCGAGTTCGACGGCCAGGACATAAACGACAAGGCGATTGACGTCATCGAGCTTCGCCGCCGGGTGGGGATGGTGTTTCAGAAACCCACGCCGTTTCCAAAATCCATCTACGAAAACGTGGCTTACGGCCTGCGAATCGCCGGCATTCGTCAAAAAAACATATTAGAAGAAGCAGTGGAAAAAAGCCTGCGCCGGGCCGCGCTTTGGGACGAGGTGAAAGATCGCCTGCATGAGTCGGCATTGGGATTTTCCGGCGGCCAGCATCAGAGGCTTTGCATTGCCCGGGCAATCGCGGTCAATCCGGAGATCATACTGATGGACGAACCCTGCTCGGCCTTGGATCCGCGATCGACAACCCGCATTGAAGATCTTATTAGCCAGCTGCGCGGCGAATACACGATTATCATCGTCACGCACAACATGCAGCAGGCCGCCAGGGTATCGGATTGGGCGGCCTTTTTGTACGAGGGCGTGCTGGTAGAGTTCGGCCCGACTGAGAAATTGTTTACCAAGCCCGACCGGAAAGAAACCGAGGATTACATCACCGGCCGTTTCGGGTAAAGTTGTCATTCTGAGCGTAGCGAAGAATCTTGTTCGGATCATCCGGTCGCTTAATAGATCCTTCGCTACGCTCAGGATGACGAAGTATCAGGATGGCAAAGTATTAGAATTTATCATTCGTAGACATCTTACATTATTGTCACATAACATGTTAGAATTAAACATAGTACCCCGTAAACATGAACTGGCGGTATCAAAAATGGCACGCGAAAAAATCCTGGTCATCGAAGACGAAGAAGAAATCAGAGAGCTGGTCGGCTACAATCTCGTCAAGCAGGGGTATCAGGCGATTTTAGCCGGTTCCGCGGAGGAGGGACTGAAAAAAATCCGCAGCGAAGTGCCGGATCTGATCGTCCTGGATCTCATGCTGCCGGGTTTGGACGGTTTGGAGGTCTGCCGCAATCTGAAGCGCGACATGGCCACGCAATCCATTCCGATAGTCATGCTCACGGCCAAGGGCGAAGAGGCCGACGTCGTGGCGGGATTGGAACTGGGGGCCGACGATTATATCACCAAGCCCTTTAGTCCCCGGGTGTTGCTGGCGCGGATTCGGGCCATATTGCGGAGAAAGACGGCGATCGTTGCCGACGACAACGCCACCGTCCGCATACAAAACATAGTGATCCATCCCGGCCGGCACGAGGTTTTAGTGAATGAAAAGCCCGTGGAACTGACGGCCACCGAGTTCCGCGTTCTTCACGTGTTGGCCCAGCGGCCCGGTTGGGTTTTTACCCGCTACCAAATCGCCAACCTTATCCACGGCGGCGATTACATCGTCACCGACCGATCGATCGACGTGCAAATCGTGGGGCTGCGCAAGAAGCTTGGCTCGGCCGGAAACCACATCGAGACCATTCGCGGCGTGGGATACCGTTTAAAGGAGGGCGGGCATTCCTGTCCGCCAGAGGAATAACGATGCGCAAAAAACGGCTGCTTTGGCAACTCTATCCCGCCTACCTGCTTACCATGCTGTTCTCGCTGACGGCCCTGGCCTGGTATGCTTCTTCGGCATTGAGAACTTTCTACTTGGAACAGACAAAGGCCGATTTGGATGCCAGGGCCCGGTTGGTCGAAGATCTGTTCCTATCGAAAATGGCAAAATCCGATTTTCCACAGATCGA
>JBEKSO010000464.1:0-3417 GCA_049516935.1 Thermoguttaceae bacterium | reverse complement strand
AGGAGATCCTCTTCATGAAGCTCTTTGACATCGTCGCCGTCCCAACGGGCATCGCGATACTGGTGTTTTTGCCTTCTTCGACAGCGGCGCAAAGTTCATGGCGGCAGATCAGCGTGCCTTCGGTCCGCGAGGCGGCCGCCTCCTTTGCCAAGCCTCCGCGCGAGTACGGGGCGATTCACTGGGCTATTTGGGGAGGCCAGCAGAGCAAGGAACGCATCCAGGCCGACATCGAGCGGATCGACGCCAACGGCGGTGGCGTCTATATGATCAACAATTCGCGCGGTTTGCGGCCCAAGTATTTCACGCCCGAATATCTCGATCTAGTGAAACTCGTCGTCGATGAGTGCAAGAAGCGTGGCATGAAAGTCTGGATCGAGGGCGACGCGGGTTATCCCGACGGTTTCGCCGGCGGCATGATCAGCAGGGACTATCCCCAGTTGGGCATGCAGGGCATCGTAGCCGACGCGCGATACACGGTCGTTCCCGGACAGACGCTCAAAATCCCGCTGCCGCCAGACACACTCGGCATCCTGGCGAATCTCCGTGCGTCAACGCGTGGGGGTGGGGCGGCGGCGCGTGGCGGTGCGGCGACAACGCGCGGGGGTACGACGGCGACGCCAGGTGGAACGGCAGCGACGCAGGCGCGGCCCAGCGTAGTGCTGCCGCTGCCGGCCGACGGACAGTTTCAATGGACCGCGCCCGGCCCGGGGACGTGGGAGGTCACCTTCGTACGCCACGTCTACCGCAGTTCGCCCACGCGATTCGTTAATCGTGAGGACGGCACCAACGACAAGGACAGCCTTTACTCGCTGATCGACTATCTCGATCCCGAGGCTACTCGCACATACATGAAACTAATTCATGAAACCTACGAGAAGCTGGTTGGCGACGAGTTCGGCAAAACCATCCTCGGCTTCCGCGGCGACGAGCCGGACTACACCGGGTTCATGCCCTGGACGCCGAAGCTTTTAGAAACGTTTCAAAAGGAAAAAGGCTATGATTTGAAACCCTACATCGCCCAGTTCTTCGCCAGCGAGTTGACGCCCGAGGCGCAACGCGTCAAGGCGGACTACTGGGACGTGTGGAGCGGCATGTTTCGCGACAATTTTTTCAAGCCCCAGCAAGACTGGTGCAAGGCGCGGAACATGGAGTACATGGCTCACCTGAATCACGAAGAGCTTATGCTCGACCTTTCGCGGGGTGAAGACCTGATTCGCAACGAAGGCTCCTTTTTCCGGGACATGCGTTATGTGGGCGTACCGGGCATCGATAATCTCAACCAGATCCGGCCGGGGATTGTCGCCGATTTTCCCAAGCTGGCATCCTCAGCCGCGCACCTGTTCGGCCGGCCATTGGTCTGGACGGAAGAGGGTGGCGGCGTGGGGCAGACCGGGAAATTTGTCACCGATTACCAGTACGTTCGCGGCATCAACTACATGAACATCCGCGGCTTGAGCGCCGCGCCCCCCGCCGACGCGGACCCGGCGACAAGCCCCGCCGCCAAGACCGGTTGGTACGTCAGCCGCGCCAGCTACCTACTGGCGATCGGGCGGCCGGCGGCGCAGGTCGCACTTTATCACCCGACCGACAGCATGTGGCTAGGCGACCAGGAATCGGATACAGTCACCGTCAAGCTGACGACGCAGTTGATGGAATTGCAGATCGACTTCGACCATATCGACCACGATTCGCTGGCCTCGGTCTGCACGCTGGAAGGCGGCGGGCTGAAGAATTTGAGCGGCCAGGTTTATCGCGCCGTGATCATCCCCACTTCAAGCGTGATTGAAAAAAAGGCGCTCGAACGTTTGCGGGCCTTTGCCGCAGCCGGCGGCAAGGTGGTGTTTGTCGGGCGCACGCCGTCGGCGGTCGTCGATCGCACTTTCCTGAACCCGGCATCTGCGCCTGATCTGAGTTTTGCCACGCTCGAGCCCGCGGCGGAGATCACCCCGCGCGTGGTAGCGGCGCTGCCCAAACCGGACGTCAAGCTCGACGCCGCCTGCGCGCCGCTCAAGTACATTCACCGCGCACTGGCGGATGGGGACGTGTATTTCTTCTTTAACGAGTCCGACCAGGCGCAAGCGCGCACGGCCACGTTGGCCGGCAGCGGGCAGGTTCAGGTCTGGGATGCGATGAGCGGAACGACTCGACCGGCGGAGGGCGCGGCGAAGGCGGATGGCGGCGTTGTGGTGCCACTGGCACTGGAGCCGTACGAGTCGAAGTTCGTGGTCATCGGACGGGCCGGCTAGTCGTCCAAGTAAACAAGGCCCCAATTTACAGTGTAGCCGCCGTCGACATGCACACCCGTCGCTACTTGAGTGACCAATAGCTTTGGATTCAGCCGTGCCACCAGGTCCGCAATGAGGGGAATCTCACGATCATCGCGCACGGAAAACGCTTTCGGCAACTCTATGATAGCTTTCATCGCAAGACTCCCTCATCATTTGAACGCTTTTTTCACGGCTTTCTTGACTTTGTCAACGGCCTTCTGGGCGGATTGCTTGACATGGCCGACCGCCTGGTCGGTCTTGCCTTCCTCGCGAAGCTTATCGTTGCCCGTCAGCGCCCCGGCGGCTTCCTTGATCCGGCCTTTTACTACATCTGTCTTGCCACTCATAATAATAACTCCTTTTTTTACACAGACCGTCGGCCGCCTAACGGCGGCGGCGGCTAAAGCCTAAATCGTATTCGCCCAGGAGTAGGCCGAGCGCAATACAAAACAGTCCCCAAATGACAGGATTCGGGACGATCGTTGATCCAATACCGCCAATAAACAGCACAATCGCTGCTATCACGAAGAAGATCATTCCAATAGTCATACATAGATTCCCTTGCAAAAAAATGTAATACATTACTCGTGCGGCTTTCTCGCACTTCCATCATGCCCGCGACAAACATGGGCATGGCACCCTCTTTCCGGAATACAAACCACCTATTTGTCTTTAACTTTGTCTTTGGCTTTGTCCAGGTTCTGTCCTCCCTGTGGCGGCCCCGACGGCGCGTTGCCCCGTGTTTGTGGGGCGGGCTGATTTACGTGCGCCGGCGGCGCGGACGGCTGGATCCTCTGCTGTACCTGCACATTGGGTTGTAGTTGCTTGGCGTCCAACGGCAGCCGGTTCACCGTGTGTTGCTGCGGCTGTCCCGCCGATGGATTCACTCTGGGCTTGGGCTCGATCGTGAGATCCGGCTTGGGAGCATTGTAGATCTTCGGTTGAGCCACGCCCTTGCCAAGTTGATCGAACGATCTGCCCACAATTGGAGAACTGGAAAACTTCGCTCTGGCCGGCTCGAATTGCTTGGTATGCGCTTCGGTTGGAGCGGCTGGACCACCGGCCGCGTTGATTTCCAGCTTTTGCCGCTCATCGCGGAATCGCTGGACGTCTTGGGTATGCTGAACAAGCTTTTGTCTCTCTGACTGGT
>JBEKSO010000463.1:0-3424 GCA_049516935.1 Thermoguttaceae bacterium | reverse complement strand
CCGCCCTTTCCGGCTGTGGAAGGACTTTTTCGCAAGCCCACGGTGGTTAATAACGTCGAGACCTTGGCGTGCGTGAAGCACATAGTGGAGCGTGGCGTGGCGTGGTTTCGGTCGATGGGCACGCCGCCGGTGCCCGGCGATCCGCGCGATCCGGGGAGTTTTGGGCCGAAATTGTACGGACTAAGCGGTCATGTGAATCGGCCGGGTTTTTACGAAGCGCCGCTGGGAATCACCTGCCGGCAGTTGATCGAGGAGTTCGGCGGTGGAGTGTGGAAAGGACGAAGAGCCAAGGCCGTGGTGCCAGGCGGATTGAGCACCGGGGTGATGAGCGCGGACGAACTGAATACGGCATTGGATTTTTCCGCGCCGCTAAAAGTTGACTGTTTAGGGCTGGGCACCGGTTGTGCGATCGTGATGGACGAAACGTACTCGATGATCGATTTCCTGCACAATAGTTGCCGGTTCTTCGCCCACGAAAGCTGCGGGCAATGCACTCCATGCCGTGAAGGAACGCATTGGGCCATGCAGATGATCGACCGCATAAAGGCCGGGCGCGGGCGACTGATCGATTTAGATTTGCTGCTGGAAATCGGCGATTCGATCGGTATTATTCCCGGTACCACGATATGTGGCCTGGCCGACGGCGCGGCCTGGCCGATCAAAAACGCCATCCGCAAATTCCGGGGGGAATTCGAGGATTACATAAAACGCACCAATCCGGCCGGTTACACGGTAACAGAGCCGGTTGAAGTCTTGCCAATTTATGCGAAACAATACTTGCCTGCATGGAGCGAAGAAATAGCGTAGCTGTTCTCGACCTGGAAGGTAGCAGGCACACTCCGTGTGCCGTCTGCGCGATTGGAGAGTTACAAAAATGCAAAAACGGCACACGGAGTGTGCCTGCTACATTATGTCGGACATATTTTGAACAATTACGAAATAGTGGAGAGTGGTTAGTAAAATGGCAACGATCATTATCGACGGCCAGGAAATCGAACTGCCTAGCGGGGCGCGACTGAATTGCATTCAGGCGGCCAAGCTGGCGGGGATCGAGATTCCGTATTATTGCTGGCATCCGGGCTTGACGGTGGTGGGCAGTTGCCGGATGTGCCTGATCGAGGTGGGCAAGCGTGACGTGAAAACCGGCAAAATCAGCATGCAGCCGAAGCTGGTTCCCGCCTGCAACACCCCGGCCACCGACGGCCTGGTGATGGTGACCAACAGTGAAAAGGTCGTTACGGCCCGGGCACAGGTCGAGGAAGGGCTGTTGCTGCGACATCCCATCGACTGCCCGATCTGCGACAAGGCGGGCGAGTGCTTGTTGCAGGATTATCACTTCAAACACGGGCAGAAGGAGCGGCGTGCCGACCTCGTGCCCTTTACGAGCCGGCGGCGCGACCTGGGCGATATCGCCCTGTTTGTGGATCGCTGCATTCTTTGCACCCGCTGCGTGCGATTCACGGCCGAAATCAGCGGCAGCAAGGAACTGATGGTCACAGGGCGCGGGGCGCACGAGGAAATCGACGTAGTGCCGGGCTTTCCCATTCATAATAATCTTTCTGGCAACGTGGTCGATCTTTGTCCGGTGGGAGCCTTGGCCGACAAGGATTTTTTGTACAAGCAACGCGTATGGTTCATGAGGCAACACAAAGGGATTTGCACGGGCTGCGCAACGGGCTGTTCGATTTGGATCGAGGAAAATCAGGATCATATTTACCGGCTGAAGCCACGGGAAAATCCACAGGTCAATAAGTGGTGGATGTGCAACGAAGGGCGTTACGGGTATTCGCACGTGCATAGCGAAAAGCGGCTCACGCGGCCGCTGCGCCGCGAGGGCGAAGGTTTTGTCGATGTCGATTGGACCGGTTTGCCCAGTGAAATCGGCCGGCGGTTCCGGGAGGTCGGGCGAGTGGGGGCGATGATTTCGCCGTTTCTGACCGTAGAAGAGGCGTACCTTTTGTGCAAGTTTATTCACTCGATAGACAAGAATGCCCTGCTTGCCATGGGGCCGATTCCCACGGCCGGCGAAGACGAACATTATCCCAAGGGATTTACAGTTTTCGCCGAAAAATGTCCGAACCGCCGCGGCGTGGAGGCTGTTTTGTCACGCTTAACCGGAAAAATCATGGGTCTTGAAGAATTGCTAAAATCCGTGGAAAAGGGCGATATTCAAGGCCTGTGGGTTGCCGGCGGATACAAGAACGATTGGATCGATCCGGACACTGCCAGACGCTTGGAAAAATTGAAATTACTGGTGGTCCAAGACCTGTTCCCTTCGCCCTTGACTCGGCTGGCGACTTACCAACTGCCTGGCGGGGCATTTGCCGAGAGGGAAGGATCGTACGTGAATCGGGCCGATCGGCTGCAAACGGTACCTTGGGCCATCCGCCCGCCTATTGGCGTGCGCGTGGAAGGGAGTTTATATTGGGAACTTTTAGGCAACGCGGGTTTGTACAATGCCAGAACCGTGCTGGAGGAACTTTCCCGTAAAATCATTTATTTTTCTGCGGCCATGGGAGCAATTCCAGATGTGGGAATTGATTTGAAAGTGAATCTGCTGGCGTGAAAAGTTTCCACGCCGGAGCGTGGGAACAAGTAGAAATTAATAACCGGCGGCTAACAGCCGCCGGAGATATTTCACCCATTTTCCGGCGGTCGTTGACCGCCGACTATTGAAGTTACTTATATAAACCATATGTTGGCGATCATGATTGAAGCACTGGTGAAAATTGCTCTGCTTATCGGCGGATTGATGACCGCGGCGGCATATTTCGTGCTGTTGGAGCGTTGGATGGCTGCCTGGATTCAGGACCGGTTGGGGCCAAACAGGGTTGGCATTCCGCTTACGAAAATCCGCATGTTCGGGCTGGGGCAACCTATCGCCGATGGGATGAAATTCATTTTCAAAGGCGAATTCACGCCCGGGGATGTCGATAAGCTGATGTATTTCGTCGCACCGGTGATTATTTTCACGGCGGCTGTTGTTGTTTTCGCGGTCATACCGTTTGGCAGCGTACTGCCCAACGGAATATTTCCCGAAAGTTGGGGCGTAAAAGAACCGATTCGCCTGGTAGCCGCCCCGGGCGTGGACGTGGGCATGGTATACATTTTCGCCATGGGGAGCCTTGCGGTTTACGGCGTGGTGCTGGGCGGATGGGCGAGCAATAACAAATACAGCTTTTTGGGCGGGCTCAGGAGCAGCGCGCAGTTGATTTTTTACGAACTGCCCTTGGGACTGGGAATCGTGGGCGTGGTGCTCATGACCGGGTCGCTGAGGCTGGATGCAATTATCGGGCAACAAGCCCAAAGCGGGGTGTGGAATGTTTTCGCCCAGCCGCTGGGATTCGTGGTCTTTACGGTGGCGGCGTTTGCCGAGGCCGGGCGATTGCCATTCGACCTGCCTGAGGCCGAGCAGGAATTGGTG
>JBEKSO010000462.1:0-3431 GCA_049516935.1 Thermoguttaceae bacterium | reverse complement strand
ACGGGCTGCGGTGCATTCCGGATAAAAATCCTTCGACCACGTACCGCGCCCTAAGATCGAGCCTGGCGATCCGCTTGATCGCTTCAGGATGCAAAAATGTTTTGGAATCGCGGGTCATTGGTTAGTTCGTCTTCGCGGCTGGGGGTGATTGCCAGAATCCGTTCGATGATTTCGTCGGGCGTTACGCCTTCGCTTTCCGCCGTAAAACTCAAGACCAGCCTGTGCCGCAGCACCGGTTTGGCCAGCGATTGGACGTCTTCGCAGGTAACGTACGTGCGGTCAAGCAATAGAGCCCTAGCTTTGGCGCCTAGGATCAAAAACTGGACAGCCCTGGGTCCGGCGCCCCAGCCGAGCTGATCGGCGACAAAATCGGGCACGCCGGGCTCGCGAACCCGGGTCTGACGCACCAAGGCCAAGGCGTAGCGAATGATGTGATCCGACACCGGCACCTCGCGGACGATGCGCTGCAAATCCAGAATCTCAGAGGCGGTCAACACCGTTTCGATGTTATCGACCTGTAAAGACGTGGTTCGCCGGGCAACTTCGAATTCCTCCTCGAAACTCGGATATTTTACATAGACCTTGAACATGAAACGATCTTGTTGCGCCTCGGGCAGAGGATAAGTGCCTTCCTGCTCGATGGGATTCTGCGTGGCCAGGACGAAAAACGGATCGGCCAGGGCGTGCCGCACCCGCCCGGCAGTGACCTGCCGCTCCTGCATGGCCTCCAACAGGGCAGCCTGGGTTTTCGGCGGGGTACGGTTGATTTCGTCGGCCAGGATCACGTTGCTGAACAGCGGACCTTCCAAAAAACGAAATTCCCGCGAACCGGTGGAACGGTTCTCCTCGATCACGTCGGTTCCGGTGATATCGGCAGGCATCAGATCGGGCGTGAACTGGATGCGGCTGAAACTCAGATTCAGCGTCCGAGCCAGGGTGCTGATCATCAGCGTTTTTGCCAGCCCGGGCACGCCTTCCAGCAGGCAATGACCCCGGCAAAAAAGCGAAATCAACAGTTCTTCGATCACGTCAGTCTGGCCGACGATGACTTGCGCCAACTGTTCCATGATCTTTTGCCGCGCCGAGCCGAGACGTTCGATGGCCGCATTATCCCGTGTGTTCAGTTGTTGCGTCATACTTGTCTTTCTTAGGTGTGATGAAAATCAAAAAAGTAATGTCATAGTATTTAATCGGAGCCGGACCGTGTCGGTCCGGTAAAAACCGGGGCGACGCGCCCCGGCTCTGACTTTTTTTCCGCACGTTTTTTCTGAGCCCCAATATATGTTTATGCGATCAACGTTGATAAATAGGCAGGGCGCCCTTGGGGAGTTGCAGGATGGTGAGATTGACGGCGGTGGTAAAGACGGGGCCGATGTAACCTTGGTTCCAGGAGCCGTCGGGCCCGGCGTCTTGAACGATCCGCTCGAATATTTTATCGCGGTATGATTCCCAGGCCTTGCCGCCTTCGCGGTAAAGCACTTGGGAGTAGTAGTAGTGTGCATAATGCCAATGTCCGAATCCCTGATTTGAAATGTTGTCTAGTTGATGGCGGCAATACTCCAGCAGTTTGGGGACGTATTGGCTGTCGTACTCTCCGGCATTGAACAGGCAGGCGATGGCCGCGGCGGTAATGGCCGGCCGTCCCCCGCCGCCCTTGGAATTATATTGTACGCCACCGTCGGCGCCGGTGCAGTTTTTGATGTATTTTACGGCTTTATCGATTATTTCTTTGGGCACGGGGATGCCGGCGTTTCGGCAGCCGCGAAGGCCTTGAATTTGCGTGATGGTGGTCGATCCTTCATCGAATCCACCGCCGTCTTTCGCGCTGACGTAACCCCAACCGCCCGGTTCGGTTTGGGCCTCGCCCGTGAAGACAACCGCCCTGGTCAAAACGTCGACCAATTGGGCCCGGCGCTCGGCGTCTTCTTCTTCGCCCAGCACTTGCGAAAGAAAGAGCATGGAAAAACCGTGCCCGTATGTATAACGGTCGTCGCGCGTGGGGTCGCCTATCAGACCGTTTTTGCGGCTGCGGCTGACAAGATAATCCACCGTGCGTCTGATATTTGCCGCATATTTGCCTTGCGTGGTGGTGGAGCCCTCGCACAAAAAGGCAATGCCCGACAGGGCGGTCATCGACGTAGGGTAACGCTCGTTATTGGCCGACCAACTGCCCAAGCGCGTCTGATGAGCGGCCAGCCACTCTAATCCGCGGTTGACTACGCGATCGACGTCGGCGTTTTTAACGGCCGCCGTCGCCCCGTCCGTCAATGACGCGGTAAACAATAGCGCGATCAACAAACATAAATTTGCATATTTCATGTTCATAATGGCGGAACAATGTCCGGCCGGGATGATTACCAAAGTTTCATGGACGCTGGATCCGGATCGGGTTAGTTCTTTGATTCATTCGTTTATTGAGCTTAAGGAAGAATGCCGAATTGAAAATCAGAGCCGGGGCGTGTCACCCCGGTTCCACCGGACCGACACGGTCCGGCTCCGATTGGATATACAGACATTACTTTCTTGATTCTCAATATTCTTCAAAATATTTAGGGCTCCTCATCATCCAGGGAATCCTCCCCGGGCAGGCCGAACATCTGGCCCATTGTCTTTTGCAGCGACTTTAACAAGGCTTGGGCGGCGTTCCTCTGGGGTTGTTTGGCCTTTGCTGCCTGGTTCTGTTGTTCGGGCGACTGATACGGTTTGTCGGTAAATGTCAAAGTGACGGTTTGGGATTGCATCATCAGATTGACGGTTTTATTCTCGGCATTGCCCACCACGTTGAATACGCCGCTTGGTCCGGAATAATCGTTGCTATAAACGGCCCGGCCGGATCGTTTGTCGATACCCAGAACGGTTAATGAAGTGCGGCTGGTAGAATTCTGTTTTTGCTCGAATCTCTGGCATGCAAACAACAGTACGGGCAGGCCCCACGGTTGGCTTGTCAAGAGTTGCTGATCCTTGATCTCGACCGGCTCCGGCCAGGCGAGTTTTCCGCTCCGGTCGATGGCATATAAGCGACCTTTCAACACTTGTTTTGAGCCGAAGGGCTGCATCTGACGCAACTGGCGAGCGTTTGGATCCTGGTAGGAATCGTGAACCAATACCAGGCATTGATTTTCCGACGCGATCAGCGTTAGCTCGGCCATATAAGGCTGGGCTTTCAGATTTAAATCGGCGATTGGGCGGCCGTCGGCCATATTCAGCAGAACAAAATCCCCTTTGGGTTCTAAAATGCCGATGAGTTCATTCCCCAGGATGGAAAATTGTGCATGGAAAGAAAACTCCCGGCTCGGCCAGAGCGATTTTTGCGTCCAGGGATCAAAAAGCTCCAAAACGCGGCGATTTTGTTCCAACCGCCAGAAAAGCAAGTTCCGGCCCAAGGCGATCGGGCAGGAATCGCTCAAGGGAGAATAGCTTTTTGTTACCTG
>JBEKSO010000461.1:0-3479 GCA_049516935.1 Thermoguttaceae bacterium | reverse complement strand
CCTGCAACTAGCGCTGCTTCAGAGCGAACAGGCCATCCGCAGCGGAACCGCCGCCGACCTGCCGCCCTTAAACGACGTTTTGATCCGCGGCCTGGGGTAGAAACCAATTCCTGCTCGAATCAGCCGCTAAAGCGGGCTAGCTAAGCTAGCGTTCGATTGGAGATAATCCAACGTCAACCATTTATCCCAAATTATTCATGTTATCTCCAATTTTCTTGATACTCGATGCAGTATAGCGCCGTTGACAATAAAATCCCCTGGAATTCGGCTAATCTGGGGTGGTGAGACAAAGCCGCTTCTCTATATAATCCCCGCCTTATTGTTCTCCTTATATTATGCGTTGCGCCATGCGCGCCGCCGATTCCGGTTGCGCGGCACTGGCGTCTCGCATTGTGTGGCGCCGGCGTTGTGTATTGGGTGTTTCGCCGGTGCGAATAATGAACTCCACGGGCAAGATGCCCGTGCCACCCATTCACTGCTCTAGCGTTTACGTCAAACAACACAAGAAGATTGCGATGCTCGGACACGGACGTCCGAAAACGTTGCGAACAATTATCATGGCGGCAGGCCGACGGTCGGCGGCCTGTTGGCGGAAAAACTGCGCGCGGGCGGTCTTTCTGGCGCTGCTCGCCTTAACGCCGTTTAATCTCTTGGCCGAAGAACTTCGGCTGCGCGTTGCTTGGGGCGGGCGCGAGCGGCAGTGGCAGGGGACCGTCACCCTTAGCGAAGGCCGGCTTGCCGAACCTAATCCGTTGGGCGTCGAGGCCGACGAACCGGCCTCGATGTATCTGGAACCAGGCGGCTCGAGCGGCCGGCAGCGATTGATTATTCGCCAGCGCAGTTCCAGGTCGTACGACGGTTTCGACGTGTTGGCCGACGCCCCGCTTTCGGCCCGGTGCACGATTCAATTGACCGCCGCCGATGCGCCCGATCGGCCCTTGACGGTCGAAATTCCGCTCAGCGACGTAGTGGAGGAATTCGTCAATAAAGATCTGGACGGGCAAGGGAATCGCATATTGGTGACCCGCGCGCCTGGCGACCAGGTGCGCGTCGATTTTACCCGCGATTCGTTGGTCTTTTCGCCGGGCGAGACGTTTCGCTTCAATGTCCGGCCACACTTGCTTCCCTTGCCCGAGGGAACAAAGGTCCGGCTCAAAGCGCAATTGCTCAGCGCCGCCGCCGGCAAGGAAATATGGTCTTCGCAGCACGAGGTGCAAGTCGGGCGCGAGACGGCGATCCCCATCGAACTGCCCTTGCCCGAGGAAGAAGGGTCTTACGACGTTCTCCTGAGCGTATCTTACACTGCCGGCTGGTCGCAGGCGGTCCGCCGTCCCTTGATCTGGAACAAAACCGTGGCCGAGCGCAAGGTTGAGGTACTGGTATTGGATCCACAGCCACCCAGAGGGTACCCGGCGTCCGCTGCCCGCTCGGAACGCGAATTCACGCAACTGGTCGAGATCGATCCGGCCAATCCGCGTTGGTGGGAGTTGACGAAGCTGACGCAATTTCAACTGCCCAAGACGTGGCGCTTGTGGAAGGGTTCGCTGGGCAACGGCAATTCCAAGCCCTACCGCCACAGTCTGGGCAACCTTGTGCAATTAAATCCCAACGCCGATTCGCCCGACGTGAGTTGGGAAGCCTATTGGGTTCCCATCAGCCAGCCGGGCCGGCCGCACGTTCTCGAAGTCGATTATCCCAGCGACGTGCCGCAAACCCTGGGCATCAGCGTGCTGGAACCCAACGCCGCCGGAGCGCTGGCCACAATCGGCCTGGATTCCGGCGTCGACTTGCAGGCGGAAATAATCGCCGACTCCGACACCCCGCGCATGCTCCGGCATCGCTTGATTTTCTGGCCGCGCACCGGCACGCCTTTAGTGCTCTTGACCAACGGCCGCGATCACTCGCCGGCCGTGTACGGCAAGATCCGCGTGCTTGCGGGCGGCGAGCAGTTGCCGCGTGCCGTCCCGCTGCCGGCGCAGCAAAGCCAGCGGCTCATGGCGGCGTATCTGGACCGGCCCATGTTCCCCGAGAATTTTTCCGCCGCAGAAGCATACGACGAGTGGTGCGGCCGCTCCCTGGACAACTGGAACACCTTTTACGAGGGCGGAACCAGGCTCATCTCTTATCTCCAGCACGTCGGTTACAACGGCTTGATGCTGGGCGTGCTGGCCGACGGCAGCACGATCTATCCCAGCGCTCTGGCGGCTCCCACGCCGCGTTACGATACGGGGGTATTTTTCACCTCGGCCCAGGACCCCGTGCGCAAGGACGTGCTGGAAATGTTGTTGCGGATGTTCGACCGCGAGGGCATGCAACTTATTCCCTCGCTGGAATTCGCCGCGCCGTTGCCCGAGTTGGAAGCCGTCCGCCGCGGCGGCGGGCCCGAGGCCGACGGCGTCGATTGGATCGGTCCGGACGGCATGCCCATAAGCGCCGTGCATCCGGCCAGGCGCGGATTGGCGCCGTATTACAACGTGCTGAATCCCCGCGTGCAAAACGCCATGTTGGCCGTGCTCGACGAGGTCGTCCAGCGCTACGCCCGACATTCGTCTTTTTCAGGGATCGCCATACGTCTGTCGGCCGACGGTTACGCCCAACTGCCCGGCCCCGATTGGGGACTCGACGACCGGACCATCGCCGCGTTCCAGCGGGACGTAAAACTTTCCGTGCCCGGCGACGGCCCCGATCGCTTTGCCCGGCGAGCCGAGTTTCTCGCCCAAGAGCCCCATCGCCGATTGTGGATCGAATGGCGCGCGGACCGGTTGAGCGAATTTTATTTGAAAGCGCAAAAACTATTGCTTGCGGCGCGGTCGGACGGCCGCTTGTACCTGGCCGGCGCCGAGATCACCGGCGGCGAGGATAGCCAGACCGATCTGAAGCCCGCCTTGTCGCGCCATAACACAATGGCCGACTTGTATTTGAATGCGGGCATACAAGTAAAGAATTTTCAGGCGAATCGGCAACTGGTGTTTTTGCGCCCGGAGCGCCTTGCGCCCGGCGGCAACCTAGCCGCCAAGGCGGCCGAATTGGAAATCGAGCAAATGCCCGACGCCGTGCGCTATTTCCAGGGCTTGCCCGTCGCCGGCAGCCTGTTTTTTCACGTGCCGCGGGAAATTCACATACCCTCGTTCGATCAGAAGAGCCCGATCAAGCCCAGTTACGCGGGGATGGTTTTGCAGCCCTCGCCGTCGGGCCCGCAAAATCGCCGCCGCTTCGTTCACGATCTGGCCGCGCTCGACACGCAATCCGTGTTCGACGGCGGATGGCTCCTGCCCATGGGCCAGGAAGACGCGATCCGCGGCATGGTGGCCGCATACCGCTCCTTGCCCGCCGTGCCGCTGCGGCAGGTGAGCGACCAGCAATCGCCGTCGCAACCGGTCACCTTCCGGGCGGGAACTTACTCCAACCACACTTTTATATACGCGGTCAACGACGCCCCATTCCGCGTCACTGCCCGAGTCCACGTGGAAACGCAAACC
>JBEKSO010000460.1:0-3499 GCA_049516935.1 Thermoguttaceae bacterium | reverse complement strand
CAGCCCATTGGCCGGTAAACATCGTTACTGGTCGTGCCATGACAAACTCCCATGATTATTTTAACGGTCAGTATCGATTGCTATTTTGACGAATTTATATATTTTGTAAAGCCGCGACCATTGGTCGCGGTGATTATTATTTCCTATTAAGATAATTTGCACTTATATCGGGAAAGCACCATCTCGTCAGACATGCTATAATTTCCCTAGATTCACCATTTAGAGCCTTTATTTAATATTCAGAGCCGGATTGTGCCGGTCCGGTGAAACCGCGAAGCATCCGGGCCGACACGGCCCGGCTCTGAAAATCCATAATATCTTATACACAAATGAACATTTACTATTATCTCATCTTGCCGGCAGCGATGGTTTTTTCGATGTCCGTGGATCCGGCAAAAACCCAGGCGGCCGGGCAGGTGCGCTTGGTGTTGGGAAGCGGCGCCCAGGGCACGGCCATGACCTTTCAGGACTGGGGACAAGCCCTGGCCGGGGCGGGAATCAAAAACGTCCGCTTTCGCTCGGCGACATCAGTCGACAAGGTGGGCATCGAAATCGAAGGCGCGGCCGAGCATCCGCTATATATTGTCACCGGCAAGGTGCTTTCGCGCGATGAACTGCTGCTGCCCGGCGTGCGGTTCAAACGCAGCGAAGTGAAGCGGCTGGCCCAATGGCTGGACGATCTGGCCCAAAACGGCCCGCCCGACAAACGGCCGAAAATCGTGGACTTCGGTTTGACTGCTGCTCAATTCGAGCAGGTTAAAAAGGACCTGGCCGTGCCGGTTGGATTTTCCACATCCGGCTCGGCGCGCCGCGAGACGGTGGAAAAAATCGGGCGAAAATTGTCTTTTCCCTTGCGATTTGAAGACCCACTACTCCCCTCTCCCGAAACGGGAGAGGGGCCGGGGGTGAGGGCCAGCCGTGGAGAAACTCCAAAATTTTTCCCCGCCTCGGGCGATGATAAAGTCGAAGACGAACTGAGCGAATTGAGTTGCGGAACAGCGTTGGCTTTTCTGCTGCGGTCGGCCGGATATTGCCTTGTTCCGCAATTGGCCGGAAATCAGATAAAATATTCCGTGATGAAAGTTCAAGCCAATATCAAGGAGATTTGGCCGGTGGGCCGAAAGCCGGAAGGCCCTCCGCCGGAAGTTTTGCCCGGCCTGTTCGAGTTTCTCAACGTGAACGTGCAAAACGTTCCCGCCGCCACGGTCCTGGATGCGATCGGCAAACGGCTTAAAACGCCGGTCTTGTACGATCGCGCCGCCCTGGCCAAATATAAGATCGATCCAGCCAAGGCCATGGTCACATTCCCCCATGCGCGGACCAACTACAGCATGGCCTTGGAAAAAATGCTCTTTCCCGCGGGCTTGGAAATCGAAATCCGCGTGGACGAAGCCGGCACGGCGTTTTTATGGGTCACGACGGCTAAGCCGATGTAAAAAGGATGAGGGATGAAGGATGAATTAGATGATTAGCTATTGTATTTGATTATACAAAATCATAAATTTATTGTTATGAGAAGTATGTTCCCAAGAGTTGTAGCCGTAAAACCATTGCCAAATTATACGGTGGAATTGACTTTTACCGACGGTCTTTGCGCACCTGTGGATTTAAGCAAATGGATCGTCGGCCATGGCGGCGTATTTGAGCCATTACATGATGAAAACTATTTTCGCCAGGTGAAGGTCGATCCTGAGTCCAAAACCATAGTTTGGCCTAACGGCGTGGATTTCTGCCCAGATATATTATACGCCGAGGCTGCGGGAAAAAGCATCCCGCAAGAAGTGCATTAATTTTTTGAGTTTTACAGCAAAGCATCTAGTTCTTCCACAAGATTGCCGAATTGCGTTAGTGCGGTGTCCACGGCATGGGGTTTTTCCATATCCACGCCGGCATCGCGCAGCAAGTCTAGCGGATCTTTTGAGCAGCCGCCTCTTAGGAAATTCAGATAGGCTTCGAGTTCTTTTTTTCCGCCTTTTAAAACTCGGTCGGCCAGGGCGATGGCGGCCGACATGCCGGTGGCGTATTTGTACACGTAAAACGCCCGATAGAAATGGGGAATCCGCAGACATTCCAGGCTGAGCTCGTCGTCGAGAGTAAAGTCCGGGCCGAAATATAGTTTGAGCAACTGGAGATAGATTTCCTGGCATTTATCGAGTGTCAAGGGTTCGCCCGATTCGACCGAATGATGGGCGATTTTCTCGAATTCGGCGAACATCGTCTGGCGGATAATTGTGCCGCGCATGGCGTCGATCTGGCGATTGATGAGGAATGCCCGTTCCTGATCGTTGCGGGCACGGTCAAGCAGATATCGGCTTAAAAGTTGCTCGTTGAAGGTGCTGGCCACCTCGGCCACGAAGATCACGTATTGATAATAAACGTAGGGTTGATTTTTGGCCGAAAGATAGCTGTGCATCGAGTGCCCGGCCTCGTGGGCCAGCGTGAATACGTGGTCCAGCACGTCGGGCTGATAATTCATGAGGATGTATGGATCGGCGTCGTAGGAACCGCTGCTAAAGGCGCCGCTCTGCTTGCCGCGGTTTTCGTAGCGGTCGCACCAGCGGCCCGTAAGTCCCTTTTCCAGCGCCCCGCAATAATCGCCACCCAAGGGTTTTGATGCGGCAATAACAACTTCGACCGCTTGATTCCAATTTCGCCGGGTTTGCAGGTCGGCCAGTATGGGCACGTAGGTGTCGTAATGGTGGATATCGCGGAGCCGCATTTTTCTCTGCCGCAGGTCGTAGTAACGATACACGGCCGGCAGATGGCGATGGACCGAGTCGATGAGGTTGTCGTAGACCGCCGCCGGCATGCGATCGGGAAACAAGGCCGCTTCCAAGGCGCTTGGATAGTTCCTTGCCCGGGCGTAGTAAATGTCGCGCTGGACCGAAGCCGCAAGCGAGGCCGCCAACGAGTGTTGATGGCCGGCAAATACGCGATAATATTGATGGAACGCCGCCTTGCGCACTGTCCGCTTGGGCGAGTGCAGGAGCGCGCTGAACGTGGCGTGACTGAGCTCGACCTGCCGGCCCTTGTCGTTGCGGATGGGGCCGAATTTCAAATCGGCGTCGGTAAGCTGGCGGAAAATCTGCGAGGCGGCTTGCGACATCTCGGTTTGCAGGGCCAGCAGATGCTCTTCCTTTTTGCCCAGCGTGTGCGGCCTGAACCGCAGCAGCCGTTCCAGGAGCAAACGATAGCGCTCGAGGCAGGCATCGGCCAGGAACTGCTTCATCTTGGCCGCGGGAATGGAGAGAATTTCCGGGCGGATGTAACTGGCTGCCTCGGCGGCCTGACCGGCGGCGTGCAGATACCGGCCTTGCATCCTTTGATATTTACTTTGGGCGGTATCTTCGGCGGTTTTCAAAAAGGCATAAGTGCCCAGCCGTTCGCCGGAGCGGTCGAACTCCTCGTCGAAGTGCAAACATTCGGCCAGCGTGCTCGGGCTTTCGGCCAGGTTGCCTTGTAATTTCGAATAACCGGCAATCTGCTTTTCCCAGGCCAA
>JBEKSO010000459.1:0-3504 GCA_049516935.1 Thermoguttaceae bacterium | reverse complement strand
CAATCCAAGACCGGAGGAAGGTGGTTTCGCAACCGGTTCCATACTGCGCTTCGGAGATCTTTGTAGGGTTGCTCCAAAAAGTATCCAGCAATATTGCCGCGCAATTCCCCGGCCGCGAAGATTGCCGCCGCCGCTCCTAACGAACGCCCTACTATATAGATGGGCCGTCCCGGAAACTCTCGCTTGAAGAATTCCACCGCCGCAATGACATCATGCCGCTCACTCCAGCCGAAATCATGGTTTCGGCCGGTCGAGTCTCCGTGGGCACGAAAACTTATTGCCAGAACGGTGAAATGAGCCTCGGTAAGCAATCGTATAACATTTAACATCGCATGACGCGAGTCGCCGAGTCCATGGAGCAACAGGACGCAGCCTTTCTGCCCGTCGCCACGGGTCAACCACGCACCGATTTCCTGATTATCGGACGTTTTCAAGCGGAGATTCTCCAGTATGCCCCATGTTACAATTGGCGGGGGCTCCGGGTATGGTGAACCGCTTCGGTGAGTGAATTTCCAAGCAACAAATGCCGATGAACCAAGCCATACAACCAATGCCGTAAGAGCAGCGATGAACAGGATCTTACGTATTTTGATTTTTGACATTTAATGACCTAGTCAAGTCATAAAGCCCTCAAATGCTAGTTCGTTCCTTATTTCATTATACTGATAGTTTATGTAATTAGGAATGTATGTAACAATGCCTCTTAATCATTGTGCAAAGACATTGTGATAATTTGTCCATTATATAGGGCCTCACCCATTAGTCGCGCGAATTGATAACGGCTAATCCATCATCGCTCGATTTTTTGTATAAAAATATTGCATCAGCCTGCCAAACGCTTGAAACTTTTTCATTTTTGTGCATAGTTGGGTGTATCGGAATAGAGATATTTTTTAAAAAGCTTCTTCTGATCAAACTGGATAATCTCTGACCGAAAGGAACTTGAAAAACCGTTTTTTTAGAATTGTACCCGATAGCGGCACCTTACAGGATTGTCTTTTTCGGGACCATGGAGAGGCGCCAATGTCAGGTCGATCTGGAAATACAGGCCGGCTACAAGGAGTAATAATACTTATTGTAGCAGGCATGCTTTTTAACCCGCCATCCTTTGCGGGGGAACCTCAATCTAAAGATGCTAAAGATGCGTTGATCCAGGCGCAGATCGAAGCGGGCGAGTTTGCCCCGGCTTTAGAAACCGCCCTGCACACTATCTCGATAAAAGACCGTGATACTTGGTTGGCCCAGATCGCCTTGGGACAAGCCAGGGCAGGGGCTCGTGATGCCGCTTTTAACTCCGCGGGAGGCATCAGCAATGATCAGAGCCGGTCTCAGGCTCTGTCCGGCGTGTCGGGCTCACCAATGGGCGGACAAGTTGGCGGAGGGACGCAAGCCGACTTCGACAGTCTTATCAACCTGATTACAGCCACCGTGAAACCCAATTCCTGGGATTCCGTTGGCGGGCCGGGCTCGATCAGCCCTTTTCCCACGGGCGTTTATGTCGATCCCCAGGGCGTGCTCCGGCCGCTTTTAAAAGAGACCGCCGCCGGCTCGCTGGATGCTTTACGGGCATCGAACGCCCCGAAATTGTACCAGGAAAACGTGCGGCTAAGTTCGCCTTTACGCAAGATTTCTCTAACGCGCTTGGAAAAACAGGTGCAGTTGTGCCTGGCGGCCGGACGTCCGGCTAGCGAAGACATGCAGGTCCTGGCCGGCTTGCAACGCATCAAATATGTGTTCGTATATCCCAAGACGGGCGACATCGTCCTGGCCGGGCCGGCCGGCGACTGGAAGATAGACAATGAAAATCTCATAGTCAGTACCGATTCGGACCAACCGGTGGTGCTACTCGACGACCTGGTGGTCGTCCTGCGCCAAATGATAAGCGGACCAGACGCCTCTTTCGGCTGCTTGATCATGCCCAAGCAGGAATCCTTGGCGCGGTTACAGGAGTTTCTGACAGAATCGAATAAGCGGCCGATTCAAAAGGAAGAACGGAAGGCATGGCTGCAAACTTTGCGCTCGCGTGTGGGCAAGCAGGATATCGAGGTCTACGGCCTTGATCCCGGCACGCGCGCTGCCCGAGTGATGGTCGCGGCCGACTATCACATGAAATTGGTGGGCATGGGCCTGGCGCAAGGCGTTCCCGGCGTAAAGAGTTATCTGGATTTGATCAAGATTCCTCATGGAGAAGCGCCGCCGCCGATGAGCGTGCTGCGCTGGTGGTTCACACTTAATTACGACGCCATTCTGGCCACGAAGGATCATAGCGCATTTGCCCTATGCGGACAAGGTGTAAAGGTCCTAAGCGAGAATGAACGCCTGTCAGCGGACGGGCAACAGATCCACACGAATGAATCTGAAGCCTGGAACCGGCAGTTCGCCCATAGTTTCACGGAGAACTTCGAGGCCCTTTCGGTCAAGTATCCCATTTACGCAGAATTGAGGAACATCTTTGACTTGGCGCTGGTCTGCTCTTTGATCCGCGAGGAAAACATGGCCGGAAAGACCGGGTGGCACATGACGTGTTTCGGCAACCCGAAGGCATATCTGATCGATCTTGGCCCGGTCCCGAAAACTGTGGAATCGGTGGTAAATTATCGGATCATTAACGGGGTTATCGTAGCCGGCGTCAGCGGGGGAGTCAGAGTGAAACCGGCCGGGCTGGTTACCCAGCAAGCAATGCAAATGGAAACCGGGGGCGACTTGGGCAATAAGCATTCTGAAGCGGCCCTAAAGAGTCCGGCCGGCGACAACTGGTGGTGGGATTAAAATGCATCCTTTATTGAATGTCAGGTAATGAATGCCGCATAAAAAAAAGTCAGAGCCGGGGCGTGTCGCCCCGGCAATTCCGGGCCGACACGGCCCGGCTCTGATGGGAAAACGCGACATTTATTACCTGAGACTCAACAACCGTCCCGAAGACGGAATAATCATCGACAAGGTATTCTTCAAATGGAGCGATTTGTCTTACGGGTTATCACGCTGGGATGCATCTGCCGTTTATTACTCGTTGCAAGCGAGGCATTGGCGCAAAAGCAGTCGGCTACGGTACAAGAGGTTGTGGCTACTGTTGATGATGATCCGATTTACTCCGCCGAGGTAACGCGGTTGTTGAACAAAGTCGCCCGGGGACACGATGTCAACCCGGTTGTTTCGCCATTGATGAAGGCGCAGATACTTGAGGAGATCGTCAATCGCCGACTTGTATTGGCATACGCCCGCCGCACTGGCTGCGCTCCTAAGACGGAAGAGATCGACTTGGAGTTAGGCAAGTTGAAATCGAAGCTGGTTTCGCGGCAGTTATCCTTGGCCGACTATCTTAAGAGCCAGTCCATTACCGAGGCCGATCTTAAGCGGCAAATCGCCTGGAACCTGGCGTGGGAAAAGTTTCTAGCCCAGTATGTTACCGAATCGCGGCTGGAGTCGTATTTTCAAGGCCATCGCCGCGATTTTGACGGCGGCAAAGTGTCCGTGAGCCATATCTTGTTGCAGCCTGGGAAAAAC
>JBEKSO010000458.1:0-3504 GCA_049516935.1 Thermoguttaceae bacterium | reverse complement strand
TTCGATCTTTCCATCCAACGGGGCAGGGGGGATGAACAAGACTGGATCACCATCGAGGTGGAAGCCGACGGCTTTTTGTATAATATGGTCCGGGTGATTGTAGGCACGCTGGTCGAAGTCGGCCGGGGCGTCAAGCCCGAAACTTGGCCCGCCGAAGTCCTCCGCGCCGCCGACCGACGCCTGGCAGGCCCCACCGCGCCCCCGCAAGGACTTTTTCTCGTAAAAGTCGATTATTAAGACACGTTTATTTAGTCTCGGAGAAAGAATGTCGCGTTTTATCATCAGAGCCGGGCCGTGTCGGCCCGGAATTATCGGGGCGACATGCCCCGGCTCTCACTTTTCATGCGACATTTTTCCCGATCGTCAATAACCCAGCCGCCTGTGCCGGGTGGTTCTATTGGCAATTTTCTGGAGTATAATGAATTCCAGACCATGCTAATAACTGGAGTAACATTATGAAACGTTCCAAGAATTTGCAATTTGCAATTTGCAATTTGCAATTTGCAATCTTAATCGTTTCAATCGGGTTGATCCTGCTTTTACATTTCTTACTGCCGGTCATTGCTCAAGCTCAGTCAGGCCGCTCGCTCGACGGCGAATTGCTTAAAAATCTCAAAGCGCAATCCAAGAGCGATATCGAGCGGGAGGTTTTCGGCCCCGATGAAAAAAAAGACAAGCTGCAAACCGGGGCAGGGCAGGGGGGCCCGGATCTAAACCAGCGCCTGCAACGGGAACTCGGTTTCGCCGCCGAAAAAGAAAACGATAACCCCCTGCTTAACATCGCCCAATCCATGTTCCAGGTCCGGCAACGCATGGCGCAATCCGATGCGGGGCCGGCCACACTTAATCTGCAAAAGCAGATCGTCGCCGACCTTGATCTGCTTATCGACCAGGCCAGGAAATCCTGCGGGCAATGCTCGTCAAGCTCCTCGAATCCCCAGCAATCCGCCCAAAAACCCGGCGGTTCGCCTCCCAAGCCCGGCGCTAAGGCCGGTCAAAAACTTGGCAACAAGCCGTCCGGGGCAAGCTTATCGCGATCGCCCGACGGTCAAACGCCCAAACCCGACATGGAAGAAATGCGTTTGATAATCAATAATCTCTGGGGCGAGTTGCCCCCGCGCGTCCGCGAGCAAATGCTGCAAACCCCAATGGAAGATTTCATCCCCAAGTACCAGGATCTTATCGAGGATTATTTCCGCGATTTATCCAATGAGAAAAAAACCGGAGAGTGAACAGGGAAAGTTGAGGGATGAGAATAGAGGGCCGGGCAATTTATTGCCCGGTTAGCGGGATGAGAGATGTAAGGATGAGGGATGAAAGATGAGGGATGAATCTAAGACAAACAACGAAGAATGCGGAACGTGGAATGCCGCAATTATCATGGAAACCGCTTGCGGTTTCGCAACGCCTTTTGTCTACCGCCCAATGGCAACTATTCTAAAGTACTTCTTGTTCCCAGGCTCTGCCTGGGCATACTTGGTTGCATATTGCGACCTTAACGTTCCCAGGCAGAGCCTGGGAACGAGTGAAAACCGTTGCGGTTCAGCACCGCCCACCGCCCACCGCCCACTGCCCACTGTTCGCCATCTGCTCTCTGCCGCCTGCACGTTTTTCATCATTTTCAGCGTATTTGCCGCGAACGCGCAAGACATCGACCAGGAAAAGGCGGCCGCGAAGTGGATCACGCCGGCGGCCGAAAAATCCATCGCGCAGGGCCTGCGCTGGCTGGCCGAAAAGCAGCACGAAGACGGCTCCTTCGGCAACGGGCCGGCGCGGGGTAATGTGGCCATTTGCGGGCTGGCAGGCATGGCTTTCATGTCCGGCGGCAGCACGCCCGGCCGCGGCCCTTACGGCGAAAATATCAATAAGTGCGTCGATTATATCCTCGCCAATGCCAAGCCCAGCGGATTCATCAACGGGCCCGACACGGCCACCCACGGACCGATGTACGGGCATGGTTTCGCCACCATGTTTTTGGCGGAGTGTCACGGCATGTCGTCCCGGCCCGAATTGCGCGACGCGCTCAACAAGGCCGTCAAGCTGATAGCCAACGCGCAGAACAACGACGGCGGTTGGCGCTACAACCCGCAACGCGAGGATGCCGATATTTCGGTGACTGTCTGCCAGGTAATGGCCTTGCGGGCCGCCCGGAACGCCGGCATCTTCGTATCGCGCGAGGTCGTCGATCGTTCCATCAGTTACGTCAAGCGGAGCCAGAACCCCGACGGCGGTTTCATGTACCAGATCCAAGGCGGCGAGAGCGCCTTTCCCCGATCAGCCGCCGCTGTCGCCGCCCTTTATAGCGCGGGTATTTACGAGGGTGCGGAAATTACCAAGGGCCTGGATTACCTCATGGAATTCATTCCGGCCGAAGGATCCGTGCGCCGGGAAAATTATTTTTATTACGCCCATTATTACGCAGCGCAGGCCATGTGGCAGGCGGGCGGAAAACGCTTCGCCCGCTGGTTTCCCGCCATCCGCGACGACCTCGTCGCCAAACAACAGGAAGACGGCTCCTGGATTGCCCCGGCCGAAGGAAACCACTGCGCCACCGCTATGGCTTGCATCGTCTTGCAGATGCCGAATAATTATTTGCCCATTTTCCAGCGATGAAAGTTTATTGGGAATGAAAATTAATGTCATACACGATAGCCGGCGGCTAACAGCCGCCGGTGTGAATTCGCTTTTATTCTGGCGGTCCTTGACTGCCGGCTATTGATCTTATTAATCTGAGGCGCAATAACACGGGCGCTTGCGCCCTTTTTTACAGTCGAATAACACTTGGCCGCGTGAAAAGTCTTTCGGAGATGCTTTATGAAAAGATATGTAAATTTGCAATATGCAATTTGCAATTTGCAATTTGCACTCATCTCCTTTTTTTTATTCTCAGCGACTTCGCTTTCACGGGCCCTTTATGCCGACGCCCCTGTTGCCGCCCCTGTTGAAGGCCGGCCGTTTTCCGGGGAATTATCCTCGATCGACGCCAAAGGACTGATCGTTTTCCAGACCGCCGATCAAAAGCGGCAATTGCCCCTGGGCGATTTGGTCGCCTGGGGCGTATGTCCGGAACCCAAACGCACTCCAATCCTGGTCCTGGCCGACGGCGGTCTCTTGGCGGCCGACGTTCTTTCCTCGGATAAAGAAATCCTCCTGGCCGACTCCGACCTATTCAGCCGGCTGAAAATCCCCTGGGACCGGCTTGCAGGCGTGGTCTTCCGCTTGCCGCCGGCCTGCAAAGATCGCGACGCCCTTTTCGATCGCATCGCTCGGGCGGAAGGCGAGCCCGATCGGCTCTTGCTCGATAACGGCGACGAACTGGCCGGACTCCTGGAAAAGATCGAAGAAGATGCAGTCAAGCTTAAGACGAACGTGGGAGTGGTGGACATCGAACTGGGCCGCGTCACGGCAATCGTTTTCAACCCGGCGCTGAGGCGCAAAATATCCAACGATGCCGCCCGGACCTGGCTGGGACTGAGCGACGGCAGCCGGCTGCTCGCAACCATC
>JBEKSO010000457.1:0-3510 GCA_049516935.1 Thermoguttaceae bacterium | reverse complement strand
GCCGCCTAGACCGCCTCCGCCCCCGCCGCCGCTGGTCGAAGCCTCGGACAAGGCTTGGAATATCTCTCCGGTAACGTGGTCCGCTCCGCTAAGGTCGAGAAATCCGCCGGCCGATTGGCCGGCGCCCAGCGATCCGGGCCCGATGGCCGAGGCCATATTGCCCATCGTATTTTCGGCCCAACCTGAAAACGAGGCGGCCACGTCTTTAAAGGTTGTCTGGCCCGGGATGCTCGGCGCGGAGCTCGGCATCGAAGGGGCGCCGGGCATCGACATCGGACCGCCCCGCATCCACATCGGCTGATACGGCCACCCGTAGAACACCGTGGGATAGTGATCGTCCATGAGAATCCATTCGAAATTCCGGTCGACCGTTTCTTGGCGTTGGGGAATGTCGCCGATGGCCGCGGCCTGCTCTGCCGCCCGCTTGATAATCGAGCGATAATAATCCTGCGTGTCGCGGAGGTTGAATCCGGCCATTCGCCCGGCCGCTCCGGCGATTAGTTGCCGCATGGGCACGCCGAAATCGATGTCTTTCACCGCTTTGCCAGGATTTTTTTGTAAAAGAAAAAGAAACGGCTGTTCGTAGCCATGCACGACAACGCCCTTTTTTTGCCCGGCATCGCGATAAAACTGCGTGCGCTGTTGCTCGTCGCTCAGCAGCGAATCGGATTTGAGTTGGAACTCGTCGTCAACGGCCACGGAGAGCGGATCCGCGCTTACCTGCCGCAAAACGCCCTTTTTCAACATGCCAAAGATCACTAGTGCAAGCACTTTGGCTATGGGCAGTTCCAAAAGCACTGCGGCCTCGGGGGCGGTCAGACCGCGCTTGATCCCGCCGCCTTCGACCTGCGCTATGGGCGGCATGTAGTGCATTTTGCGTTTGCCCAACAGCCATTCGTTAAGGCCGATCAACACCACCACTGCCGGCAGCGATATCAAGTGCCAGCCCGGACTAAAATAAAAACCGATGCATGCCAATCCGGAAAGAATGAAGAACACCGAAAAGCCGGTGCCGCCGCTAAAACGGAAAAACAATATTGCAAACAGCACCAGGAAAATCGCTCCGCAAATCATCCGGGCTTGGGGCGATTCGCTGAACCATTTTAATAACAAATCAATGGCATTTTGCCTAATTACCGGGATATCGCCTTTGGGGAAAGAAACGCCTACTTCATATTCTTTTGCATGCTGTTCGGTAAGATGCCCGGTGGGAAACTGCCAATATACGATAACGCCTTCCTTGGATAAAGCCTTTTGATTGAACGGCCGGTCTTGATACAATGCTTCCTCCGGCTTGACGCCCTTGGGCAATTGAAACACCACCTGAATGTTCGTGTTGCCCGTTACATTATGCTCGCCAAACCACGTAGGTTTGATGCGCAGCGAAGCGTAATCTTTCCGCGTCGTATCTTGGTAGACCATCTTGGGCATTGTGAATACGACTCGCAGCTTGCCGGTTCTGCCGGGCATTATCGCGCCTTTGTCCAAGTGCACCTCGAAACCCGGATGAACCTCAGTCGATGGGCGGATATCATGCAAGGGCTGGTCGTCGATCCAGGCGCGGATGTCACCTAAGCGATATCCGGCGTGCGGCGTGCCGATATCAACGATGTCAATTGGATGCGCTCCCCGGTGATTGTGAAATTCGATGGTGTAATCGATTTTCAGAGAACCGTCCGGCAGAACAGTCGCGTACATCTGCAGGTTCGGCACGGAGAACGAATATTCTTGGGCCGTCGCCGACGCCGCAAATAGACACGGCAACATCATGCCCAAAAACAAAATTCTTATTGCAAATGTGTAATTGCAAAATACAAATTTCAAATTGCCGAAAAAAGAAAGTGGGCGGTGGACAGTGGGCCGAGGGCAACGGGAAACGGCAAGCATTTTAGTTCGTGTATTCATAATTCATCATTCATCATTCTGAATTCATCCCTCATCCTTTATCCTTTCTTATGTCCGCATCGGCCCAGCCTTGGGGATTACGCGGGCAGTCGGCCACGCAAATCGCCAGACCCGGGCAGGTGGGACAATGCGTATCGGCCTCCAATCGCCGGCGATAATCGACATACACGGCGCGTTTTGCGATCGTGTTCCACGACTCCTTGACGATATTTCCCGGCGAGTGGTAGGGCCCGCGGGCGGGAATCACGTAACCGTCCGGATCGACGCGGATCGCGCTGTCGCCGCTTGTGCGCGGACCGCGGCAGACCTGGTCGCCAAGCGGTAGTTCCGGGTTGTAACGCACGGGCGGATACCACAAAAGGCGTAAGCGATAACGCTCCGCCGTTTCTTCAGCCATGGCCGCGGCCTGCACCAGTTCCCCGGCGAGCAATGCCCCGCTGGATTGCTCGGCCGGATCGGTGGTGGCAATGGCAAACAGGCAGGCATTCATCACGCCGTGGTCGGCGATGGCGGCCAGGGTATCGTCGATGGTCGTCAAAGTGGACTTCACAAGTGCAATGACCGCCACGGGGCATACTTCCCGCTTTTTGGCCATGACCATCGCTTTGACGGCGAGCTTGTAATCGTTTTTACCGACCAGGCCGTTGTGAATTTGTTCGTCGATGGAAAGGCAATACACGTCGAGGTGGTCCAGCCCGGCCTGGGCCATATCCGGGATGCGGGCGCAATGGGCCAGGTCGCTGCCCCGACCGCGGACGCCCGTGATCAGTCCCATGTCTTCCGCCTTTTCCACCGCGCGGATCAGATCTTTTTCGACGGGATTATTTCCCGCGATGATCGTCACGTGCGGGATGCCTTCGTCCCACAGCCTGCGAAGAATCGGCTCCATGTAAAATGGTTTGCACAGCGGCATGTCGGCCGAGATGGGCCGTTCCAAAGGCGTTACATGCGGAGAAAACGAGGGATCGGCCGGATTGAGAATCGGGTAATCGTGATGCGGTTTTTCCAGCGATGCAATCAGGGATTGCACGTGATTCATGTCGGCTGCGACTTGTTGACCTGTGACGCCGTTGAAGGCCTTCATCAATTTTTCCAGGATCGTGTTTTCGTCTTGCCCTTCTAAAAGAGCCTTGGCAATTACCACGCCCGACGGATGCAAGCGCACCGCGCAGGCCGCATTGGCCAGCAATACGCCGTTGCCGCTGGCATCGACGCGGAGGTGCAACCTGGCCGTGACGCCGTCGGCTGGACGCTGGTAATGGTACAAGCCGGGCTCTATGCCCACTCGAGCGATTGGCGAACCGCGCCTTACAGCAAATCTTCGAAAATACTTTTTCCAATCCATGCTTAATCCTTGGGGATCCCGCCGTTGCTGTTTCATCGCGAAACCGCAAGCGGTTTCATCAACTATATAAACTGGGCAATAAATTGCCCAGTCTTCCACTTATCCCTCATCTCTCATCCTGCATTTTTCATCCTATCCAGCCGGCAGCCGCCCCCGCACAAAGGCAAGTCCGGACATTGCCGGCAATGCTCGGGCAGACCACATGCCTGGGGATGGCGAACCCGATCGCGAAAACCGCGGAACAAATCGCTCTCCCAAAT
>JBEKSO010000456.1:0-3519 GCA_049516935.1 Thermoguttaceae bacterium | reverse complement strand
CACGAGGGCGATTTCGAGCGCCTCATTAAAATGGACGAGCAGTGGCCCGACCATTTCGAGGAACGCACCCATCTCTCGCGCGAGCAGATCGACGAGGCCGGCGAGCGCAAACTCGACGCCATGGCGAACATGGTCGCACGCCCGCAATCGCTGCAAGATTATCTTTACGATCAACTCGGCTGGTTCGACCTGGACCCCGAAATCCGCGCATTGGCCGACCGCATCATCGCCAATCTCGACAGCAACGGCTATCTCCAAGGACGCCTGGAAGATCTTCTGGGCCCCAATCCAAGCAAAGACGACCTGGCCATGATCCAGCGGGCCCTCAGCCTGGTGCAAAGGCTCGATCCGCCCGGCGTGGGCGCAAAGGATCTTAAAGAATGCCTGCTTTTGCAGTTGATCCCGGGCATACCTTTTTACGAAGAATTAAAAACCCTGATTTCCAGCCATCTCGAAGACCTGGAACACAACCGCCTGCCGATCATCAGCCGGCGCACCGGCTATTCGGTCGAGTTGATTCATAAAGTGTTGGTCGAATTGCGCAAGCTGAATCCCAAGCCGGGCGCCGATTTTACCAATGTGCCCGTGCCTCCGGTCACGCCCGACGTGTTCGTCGAGCAGGACGAATACAACCGCTACCGCATCCGCTTGGAAGACAGCCGCACGCCTGGCCTGCACATCAGCGCCTACTATCGCCAGTTGCTGCAAAATCCCGAGACCAGCGAGGAAACCCGCGAATACATCAAGCGGAAGGTGAATTCGGCCCAATGGCTGATCGACTCCATCGAACAGCGCCGCAACACCCTTACCAAGGTCGCCCAGGCCATCGTCGATCATCAAACCGAATTCCTCAACAAGGGCCCCGAGTCCATCGAGCCTCTGAAAATGCAGCAGATCGCCGACAAGGTGGGCGTGCACGTGACCACCGTAAGCCGGGCCGTCGACGACAAGTGGATCCAAACGCCCCGCGGCATCTTCCCCCTGAAACGCTTTTTCTGCGGCGGCACCGTTAGCGCCGGCGGCGAAGAAGTGGCCTGGGACGCCGTCCGCCTCAAACTCCAGGAAATCATCGACAAGGAAGATAAGCAGCATCCCTTAAGCGACGAACAATTGGTAAAAGAAATGGCCGCCCACGGCCTGACGGTCGCGCGCCGCACGGTGACCAAATATCGCAAGGCCATGGCCATCCCCAGCTCCCGCCAGCGCCGCGATTGGACCGCCGCAAAAGGCGAAAAGCCCGCTGCAAGCGAAAACCAGCAAGAGTGAACCGGCATAGATAATTCTTAGGAATTCAAGCTGTAAATGTGTCGCCGATTTTAGGACCGTTTACGGCCCTTGCCGCGAAGCGGTAATACGCCCGGCGTTTGCGCCGGGTCGGAAGCCGGCTATTTTTTTCATTTCCTGACAATAAAACAATTTACGCCCATTTATGGGCGTTGCCCGCCGCAGGCGATATTAGACCCGGCGTTTGCGCCGGGTTGAATTAGCATATATTTTTCATTTCCTGACAATGATAATTTACGCCCATTTATGGGCGTTGCCCGCCGCAGGCGGTATTAGGCCCGGCGTTTACGCCGGGTCGGAAGGCAATCATCCATTCCTGCACATGCAACGTTGTCAGCCGCGTTTACGCGGCTCCTGGACTTTCCCGTGCCTTGAATAAGGAATTATAATATATTGGTTCTTTGAATGATCGGGACCGGAAATAAACATGATCATAACATCCCTTAAAGAATTTTCCTGGGAAAGGATGATAGCGGCCGTGGAAGACGTTCGAGAGCGAGCTTGCCGGGCCGCCCGTGTTTTGTCGCGGGCGGGAATTCCATTTATGATCGCCGGAGGCAATGCGGTGGCCGCGTGGGTGGCACGTGTGGATCAGGAAGCAGTGCGGAATACAAAAGACGTGGATTTGCTCGTCCGGCGGAAGGATTTTAAACTTGTCATCGACGAACTAAAATCGGCCGGATTCATCTACCAAAACGTGGCCGGAATCGACCTATTCTTGGACGGCCCGCAGGGATCGGTACGCAGCGCCATCCATATATTGTTTTCCGGAGAAAAAGTGCGGCCGGATTACCTGCTGCCGGCTCCCGAGATCACCGAATCCCAACCTGGTCCCGACTTCCCGGTGCCCACCCTCGATGCACTGGTTCGCATGAAACTCACTTCATTTCGCCTTAAAGATCAGGTTCACTTGCTCGATTTGCTTGAAGTCAGCCTGATCGACGAATCCTGGTGCGAGCGGTTTCCTCAATTGCTTTCGCAGCGACTTAAACAATTGATCGAACAACGCGACCGAGAAAAATAAATCTCCATTTGTATTTTTTATCGGCAGGCGATGATTGTTCACTAAGACATCATTTCGCTTGGCAGAAGATGCCTATTTATTAAAGCGATCACCCCTTCACCACCCCAATCGGCCTCATCCGCGCCACTTTGCTCGCTAAACCCGCGCGGTGCACAACATCGACAACCATGCTCACGTCTTTGTATGCGGCCGGTTGTTCTTCGGCCAGGCCTTTCCAGTGGCGGCACTTGGCTATTACGCCCTGCTCGGCGAGTTCCTTGTCGATCCGCCGGCCTTGGGCGTTTTTCACCGCGGCAGTGCGGCTCATCAACCGGCCTGCGCCGTGGCAGGTGGTGCCAAAGGTCTTTTCCATGCTGCCCGGCTGACCGATCAGCACCCAACTTGCCCGGCCCATGTCGCCGGGAATGATCACCGGCTGGCCGATCTGCCGATATCTTTCGGGCACCTCCGGATGTCCGGCCGGAAAGGCCCGGGTCGCGCCTTTGCGATGTACGCAAAGCATTTTTTCCTCGCCTTCGACCGTGTGCCGCTCCATCTTGGCGATGTTGTGGGCCACGTCGTAAACCAGGTTCATTTGCAGCGATTCCCAACTGCGGCCGAAGAACTCGGCGAAAATCTCCCGCGTCTGCCACATCAGCAACTGCCGATTCGCCCAGGCGAAATTCGCCGCCGAACGCATCGCGCCCAGATATTCCTGGCCCTCGGCACTGTGCACCGGTGCGCAGGCCAGTTGCCGGTCGGGCAAATCGATGCCGTACTTGGCCGGGGCCTTGCGGAGCATAGCCAAGGCGTCGTCGCAAACCTGGTAGCCCAGGCCGCGCGAGCCGGAATGAATCATCACGCAAATAAGGCCTTTTTCCAGGCCCATGGCGCGGGCGGCCGTTTGGTCGATGATTTCGTCAACCACCTGGACTTCCAGAAAATGGTTGCCCGAGCCCAGCGTGCCGCACTGATCGCCGCCCCGGGCAATCGCCTTTTGGCTCACGAAATCGGGCCGGGCCCCGGGAATGCAGCCGCCGGCCTCTGTATGTTCCAGATCGCTTTCAGTAGCCCAGCCGCGCGTGCCCAGGTACGCCGAACCTTCGGCCAAAATGCGGCGGAGTTCCTTGTGATCGAACAGGTATATTCCGCCCTCGCCCACCCCGGCCGGTATGCGGCGGAATAGCGATTCCATGAGTTGCCCGATGCGGGGCATCACGTCGGCGGCGGTA
>JBEKSO010000455.1:0-3522 GCA_049516935.1 Thermoguttaceae bacterium | reverse complement strand
TGGCCGCCGCCAGGTACGCGCCCGGAACCTCCAGCCGCCGCAGCACGGCCGCCACCATGAGGGCCGCCATGGCGTGCAGGAAGATGCTCACGAGGTGATAGCCCAGCGGCGCGTCGCCCCATAATTTGTGTTCGATCCAGAAGACGCTGTGCAAGAGCGGATAATACTGCTGAGTTGCGCCCAGGTCGAACCAAATACGGTACAATCCGTACCAGGAGCGGAGCTCCGGTCTGGTCACGTGCGCTTCGTCGTCCCAGATGAATCCGCCGTTTATGGAGGGGAAATAAGCGATGAAAACGGCGATTACGATAATCGCTATTCCCGCCAGCAAATGGAGGTTCAGCCTCGATGGAGCAGCAGTTTCCAACCGGACTTGAGGAGCGTGTTTTTGGGAAGATTTCTTGCGATTGTGCATCTGTTGGCCGAGCGAAAGGACCAATAATTATCTATTCTGGCTTTTATTTTACAGTATTTTGGCTCGGATTGCACTTATGCGTCAGGGGAAATTCCGCTTCGGGAAAAAACGCCGCAGCATGTTATTTTACGCGGCGGATGGATTTTACGATTACGGCCTGGATTGGGGTTTGATCGAACTTCTCGGTGTTTGTGACAGGCGTGTTGGCGATTCGGTCGACCACCTCCTCCATGCCTTTGACGATTTTCCCAAAGACGCAATATCCATATCCTGCCGGATCGCCCGGATCGCGGGTGCGGCAGTCAAGCGCCGGATTGTCGGCCACGTTGATAAAGAATTGGCTGGCGGCGCTGTCTATTACGTCGGGCTGGCGATACATGGCTATGGTACCGCGGAGGTTTTTCAAGCCATTATGGGCTTCGTTGCTAACCGGAATTCGGTGGCGAATTTCGGTTCCGCTTATGGTGTAGCCGCCTGCCAAAATGCCTTGGTTCTTATAGACCTGATGGAAAATGGTTTGATCGTATGAGGCCGCATCAACGTAAGCCAGGAAATTGTCGACGGTAAGGGGCGATTTTTCCTTGTCCAACTCGACGGTGAAGCCGCCCAGCGAGGTATCGATGATAACTTGCGGGTGTTTCAAGTCGAAGTCAGTTTTGGCGGAGTGGAGGGCATTGGTTTTAGAGGAAGCGGCATTTTCACCGCCGATGGACGCGGCAGGCGGGTTTTCGGAAGAATTTCGGCCGCAGCCGGGAATTGCCATTATTGCCGCCAGAGCCCAGGCGGAAAGGAGTAATTTTTTGTATCGCACCTAAATTATCTCCAAAATCGGGTAAAAATCGGTTATATAATAGGGGCTTTGGCCCCCCCTCCGATTTCTCGGGGCTTATATCATCCCTGGAATGCCCGTTTTATGCAATGGCGGTTCTTGCCGGATTATCGGCAGTATGGAGAATAGATTAATAGAGGGGCGCCTATTATGTTGGGCCGGCAGTTTAAGTGCTGCCCCAACATAGCGGACTAAACTAATATGTATAGCCGTTTTTTTAACGTCGTTGTTTGCTTGATGTGGCTGTCGACCATGACCTGGCTGATAACCCAGAAGGTCGTGCCTGCCTTATGGGTAGGGCAGCCGCCCAGTTACCAGACGATTGTGGAGGCGCAAAAACGCGAGCCCGTGGGTTGGTGCTTGTCGATCAACAATAAGCAATTGGGCTGGGCCTTAAGCACGTTGGAAGAACAAGAGCAGGGGGCCAAGGAGATTCGCAGTTACATTCATTTTGATGAGCTTCCCATAGATGAATTGACTTCGGGTTGGGGTCGAGCGCTGTTTAGATTGATGGAACAGCCTTCCGGCAAATTTGAAATGGATGTGCAAAACATATTGACTATCGATAGCTTGGGCAAATTATTGCGTTTCGATTCGAGAATACAGTTGGACCCTTCGAAGAATATATTGCGGATGCAGGGGATGGTCGACGGGCTGCAACTGCACGTGGAAATCCGCTCCGGCAATTTTTCTTATTCCAGCGACGTGCCGTTGCCGCAATATGCCTTGTTGAATGACGCCCTTTCGCCGCAGACGCAATTGCCCAATCTGGCCATCGGTCAAACTTGGGCTGTTCCGGCGTTGAATCCGCTGCGGCCAACCGCCAACCTTATGGAAGTCATGCGCGCCACGGTGGAAGAGAAAGAGCCGATTTACTGGAATTCGGAAATTTACGACGCCTGGGTGGTGGTTTATCGGGGCGATCCGGGCGCCGGCTTCGCGACTAAATCGGGTAACCGCGGTAAACTATGGGTCCTTGACGACGGCACCGTCATCAAGCAACAAGCCATGATTTTCGATTCCATACTGAGTTTTGTGAGGATGTCCCGTACGGAGACCGCGCATTTAGTGGAACTGCGCCGACAAAAGGCTGAATACGAAGAGTGAAGGTTATTTAACGCGGTTATCAAGGCCCGGCAGCCGCCCGCAGGGAGCGAAATAGAGTTTGCATGATTGAATTTGACCACGTCACCCGTTCTTATTCCGGTAAAGTGGCGGTAGACGATCTGAGTCTGAGCGTTCCGCCGGGGGAGATCTTTGCGCTTTTGGGCGCAAACGGGGCGGGAAAGACGACCGCGATCAGGTTGCTCACGGGATTGCTCCGGCCCGATTCCGGCACGATCCGGGTGTGCGGTCACGACCTGGACGGCGATCTGCGCCAGGCGCTTAGGTGTTTGGGTTACGTGCCCGACGAACCGTTTCTCTACGACAAGCTTTCCGGGCGGGAGTTTTTGGAATTTACCGCCCAGATGCGGGGCTTGAACCGCCGCCGCGTCGAGGAATGCATCGCGCAAGAGACGCATAATTTCGAATTGGCCGATTACCTGGACGACCTGATTGAAACCTATTCGCACGGCATGAAACAGCGACTGATTTTCGCCGCGGCCTTGTTGCACCGGCCGCCGGTGGTGATTATCGACGAGCCGATGGTCGGTCTGGATCCGCGGAGCATGCGGATGGTAAAGGATCTATTGCGCGAGCAATCGGGCTCGGGCATGATTGTTTTCATGTCCACGCACATTTTGGCCGTGGCCGAGGAGATCGCCGACCGCATCGGCGTTCTCGATCGCGGCCGGCTGCAATTCGTGGGGTCGATCGCCCAATTGCGAAAGGAATTGGCCTCGCCGCAGACTTCCCTGGAATCGTTATTTTTGCAACTTACCGGCGGCGCAAACGGGACGCCGGCGGCGGCGACCGCTTCCCGGCCCGAACCAGCGGAGTAACGCCCCGTGAGCCAATTAACCTGTTCCATCCCGCCGGCATCCGAATTTCTCTCGGCCGAAGAAGAGGCGCGGGCCTTCTGGCGCCTGCGCTGGCGGATCGGCAGGACGCGGCTTAAGCAGATCCTCCGGCAGGCGCGTTTCCGCGCCTCTTTGGTGGTGGTGCTGAGCTTGTTGTTGTGGTGCGGGCTTTTGGTCATGTTTCTCAACGGTTTTGGGTTTTTGCACACGGCCATCCCGCATCCTGAAATGCACGACGAGATGGTCCACGGAATATTCGGAATGTTCTTTGCGGCACTGATGGTAATGCTCATATTTTCCGCGGGGATAATTTTGTA
>JBEKSO010000454.1:0-3525 GCA_049516935.1 Thermoguttaceae bacterium | reverse complement strand
GGCGGAACGCGCAATTTTTCTCCCGCTGGACCGATCAGCAGTTATGCCTTACCATGAGAAACATGGAACGAAACGTTTTGGGAGCCGACGCCTTGCAGCTTGTTGAAGAAATCCTGGGTTATTTGAATTTTTCATCCGGCGCGCCGGACCCGACATTTTTAAAAAACCTCAACAACCTGTTCGCTGGCATCGACACGAACAACAATGGCGGCGAGCCGGCCTGGCGGCGTCTGGGAACCGTGCTTCGCGAGGCTTTGCCCGGCATTTCCGACACTTCAGAGGCCTTCCGCAGCGCGGAACAGGCCGAAGCGGTAGTGGGGCTGGTTTTTTTCCACGCCTTGCCGGGTTATCGCCTGCATCATCGCGATCTGTTGTTCCACCAGAAGGATGAACAACTGTTTTTGCCGTTTTTCATCGGCCGGATGTGCGAGGCCGTATTGCAGCAGGGGCCCCCCTGGAGCGAAATCGACCGCATAGTTCGCGGCGCCGCGGCCAGGCTGAACGACTATATCGGCTACCGGCCCGTGGCCGTGCTGCAAAGCGCGCAAAAAATCCAGCCCTATGCCCAGGAATGGGTGCGGCCGGTTCCGTTATATATACGCGGGGCGGGCGTGAGCGCGGGGCCGTATCGTGAACTGGTGGAAACCGCCTTGAAAATCCTGGGGGAAACCGATCCCGCCATCCTTTTCGACGCCATGTTTCCCCTCGACCAACTCGACGAACTGGCCGTCGATCCCCGGGCCTACGATTTCGATCATCCCGTGAACAAGCGGCCGAATTATCTTTTCGGCCAGTGGGACATGAACCAGCTCGACGGCGCCGGGCGCTGCCGCCGCTTCGTCGTCCAGCAAGCGGCCCTCGAGGCCATGCTGGACCGCCTGAAAACCCGCGGCAAAATCGCCGATAAAGAACTGCTCTTCGAGGAAGCGGCGGTACTGGCCGGCACGATGTTGATGGGCGCGGGCGTTAGCGGCAGCCGGCCTAATGCACACGATTCCACCATCGGATTGCCCACCCTGGTGCAAAAGATCGCCGACTATCGCGATGCGTTTTATCAGCAGCTTCTCGCCCGGGTCGACGGCGAACATGCACAGCGCCTTGGTCGCGAAGCGGCGGCGCTGAAGCAGCCTTTCGGCGGCGCAAGGCAGCACTTCAATCATTATCTGGCGCAGCGCCGCGCCGAGCAATTGCAGCACGTGCACCTGGCGCAGCTTTTTACCCGCATGGGATACGCCGAGGCTGCACGGCGCCAGGTCCGCGTCGTGCCCGTGGCCGCGGCGCGGATGCTCTGCGACATGCAATGCCGCTTGACCGCCGCGCATGGGGAAATCGATCACGGCCGCCTCGAGCCGGTCGTGATGTTGCTAAGCGAGATCGAAAATATCCTGCATCGGGCAATCGAGTGCGGGGCGATAGTCGATCCCTGGAACATCCTCGGCTTCGGCGGGCAATTCGGCCTGTTTCCTTCGCCCGAAAACAGCATCCACGATTATCGCATCGATGATTTGATGAACTTGTTGAGCGACATCTTCGCTTTATATATCCGCACCGGCAAGGAAGCGGCCGCATCCGGCAATAACGACGTGCAGACCCTGCTGGCCGGGCAACTCCGGCGATTGACCGAATGGTGGGATAAATTCGCCACCACCGAGGTAAGCGAAATCGGCGGCATTTCCGGCGGGGATACTTATGAATCGGCCCAGCAGGTGGCCGCCGCGCTGAGGGCCTGGCACGAAGCCGGCGCAGCGGCCGGCGACATCGCTTTTTGGCGCAGCCACGTGGAGAATTTCCGCACAGCCAAGTCCTACGCCCTGGTCGTCGATACCCTCTTGGATCACGGCGACCTGGTGGCGGCCCAGGCCTTGCTGGTGCATTGGCTCAGCCAGGCCGACTCCATTCCCCTGGCCGAGGAAAGCTATTCATTCAACGAGTTGGCCGTCCTATGGATGGAAGACCTTTGGCGGCCGGGACAGCAATCCGAGGAGGCGCCCAGGCACAATCAGCTTTCTCCCAGGCAGCGATGGTCGTATGCGAAAAAATTTCTCGACTACTTGGAAGCCAACGCCGGCGAGTTCTGGCGCGTGCCGCATCTCGAGGCCTTTGCCGAAGGCGCGGCGGCCGGTAAAAACGAAGCTGAGGAAGAAGAGCCCGCGGACGAAAGCGATGATCTATTCAGCGCGGCCTACGAGCATCTTACCTATCGCGACAGCACCGACGACGGCATGGACAGTTCGCTGTTCGAGGCCGGCCCGGACGCCGCCGAAAGCGAGTTGGTCTTCGAGGCCGAACGGATCGTGGCGCATCTGGCGTTTCTGGCCATGGTCGCCCATCTGTGGAAGATGACGGCCACGGTCAGCCTTTCCGGCGTTGCCGCCGATCCCCAGCGCGACGAGGTCCTTGCCGGCTGGCACGATCAAGCGGCGGCAACTTATGGGGGGCTTTTGGAATTGCTCGCCTCGGTCCAGCGCTATCGCATTCCCGCCCCCAGCGGCGCGCACGATTCGATGGTCGAGTACGATCGACGGCGCAGCGTAAAGGAGATGCTGTTGGAGAGCATCATCAACACCTGCGTCGATACGGCCGATGCGGTGCGGATGATCCGCTCTGCAATGGCCCGCCCCGCGCCCGTCGCCGATGCCCAGCACTGGGAAGAGCCCATGCACCGGGTGCTTTCGGCCGTAATGCGGGGCGAGGCTTCAAACGTTCGCAAAGGATGGAAGGAACTTTTAACGACGCTGGGTCATCAACCCTTGCTTTACGTGTCCTTGGCCCGGGGCGGAAATCCGCTTAAAATCGTGGCCGCCCGAAGCCTGCAAAGCATGTTGTGCCGTTTGCTGGCCTATTTGCCCCGCCTGGGTTTGATCCACGAAACCGCACAACTGCTGGAAACCATCCAGGGCATGGAGTTCGAGCATCCCCAAGGCCCCGGCGCGATTACCGAGTTTGACCGCGTTTTCCAGATCGGTTGCAAGTCCATCGTCCGCTCCCTGGTCGCGTCTTCGGCCGATTGGACGCCGGCACAAGGTCGTGCGGATAAACAATTTATCGACAACGAACTCATCGCCCTGCTGGAACAGACCGCCGAGGCCCTGTTGCGCTGCTGGCTTGCCCACAGCCGGGGCGTCAGGCTTTCGGTGCTCGAATCGGTAAGCGATGAAAAACAATGGACCCGTCTGCAAAAATTCATCCAAAAATACGGCGGCGATTTGTTTACACAGCATTTCATGAATTTGGGAAATCTGCGGGCGATTTTGCTGGCCGGCGTGGACGCCTATCTGGAGTGGATCCGCGAAATGCCCGACGGGGATGTGTCGCTCCGCCTGTTGGACGATCTGGACGGCCCGTTGGATCGGGCCGAGGCGGTCCGCTGGTTCGGCCTGGCAGTCGAGGCCGTCGTGGAAAACTATCCCGAGTACGTCGATTACAACAGCATCACCACGCAATCCGACCGCGGCGACATGCTTTATACGCTTCTGGATTTCCTTCGCCTGCGGGCGGGCTACGACCGGGTGGCCTGGAATCTCC
>JBEKSO010000453.1:0-3531 GCA_049516935.1 Thermoguttaceae bacterium | reverse complement strand
TGCGCCGATGATATCGCCCTGTTTGTTTTTCAGCGGCACTCCGCCGGGAAATGAGATCAGTCCGGCGTTGGAATGTTCGATGTTGTAAAGCGGGCCGCCCGGCTGCGACAGTTTTCCGATTTCGCCGGTGGGCATATCGAAAAAACGCGCGGTTTTGGCTTTTTTTATCGCGACATCCACGCTTCCCAGCCAGGCCTCGTCCATGCGGATGAAGGCCTTGAGATTCGCGCCCGCGTCGACCACGGCGATGTTCATTTTGGCGCCGATTTCTTCGGCCTTTTTAATCGCGGCCGCAATGACCGCCTGGGCTTGTTTCATAGTGATATCGGGCATTTGAAGTCCTCCTGTCTTTATGTTAATTGAAGTGTTCAGGCATGGTATTTTATATCACTTATACGTCACCAGACAAGCTGGGGTATAACTGGAAAGATAAGTGGAATAGCGAGAGGGAATAATGAAAAAAATCTATGGAATATTGATAATTACCATATTGACTTTATTCCTAGACTGTCTAAAATAACGACATGAAAAGCATTGAAGGCGATAAACTGCGAGGGCATTTGGAAACCCTGATTCTCTCCGTTTTAGAGCGGGGCGATGCCCACGGGCTGGAAATTCTCCGCCGCCTGGAGGTTTTGGGCTGCGGGTTGCTCCGGCTCAAGGAGGGATCGCTTTATCCGGCCCTATATCGCTTGGAAGAGGCGGGCAAGATCGAGGGATTTTGGGAAGAAGAGCCGCACGGCCGGCGGGGCGCGCGGCGGCGCATTTATCGCTTGACCGCCAAGGGAAAACGAGAATTGACCAAAGGCCGAGCGGCCTGGGCAAGCTTCGTCCAGGTCATCGGCGCAATTGTAGGAGCTCAGGCATGAACGAAAACACGCATAAAGCTCTAATGATCGAAGTGGAACGGGCAGTGCGGCCGGTTCGGGCGAGTCAAGCCCGAAAACTCCGCATGCGCGAAGAACTGCTGGCCCATCTGACGGCGGTCTTCGAAGAAGAAACCACTCGCTCGAGCGATGAGCGATCCGCACTAGACCAAGCGAAACAACGCTTTGGCGATCCGCGCGAACTGGCCCATGAACTTCAGCAGTCAGTGCCAATTTCTAGCCGCATCTATTACCTGTTGGAAATAACAGGTTTCCGGATGATGAGTGATTCTCCGTTGATATTTGTGGCAAAAGGCTTGTTGTTTAGTATTAGCATAATTGCAATCACTGCGCCTTTATTGCTGATTGCGCTAAATTATCAGGGGAAAACCGCGGAATTCGGGATGCGGGAAATTATTGTTGTTAAAATGTTAGCAATCATAATGGGAAGCATGATGTTGGGAGTTGTTTTCTTATCCAGGCTTTACAGAACCTTTTTTGCCGAAGGATCACGTCCCTTCGGCGCCAGAGCGGCAATCGACATTCTGATGTCTCTTTGTGCATTTCCATTGTTGGCATTTACCAACTATATAGTGCTGACAGGCGATCTAACGGCCAGTCTGGCACAAACCCGATTTGCCTGTATTTTTATTCCGGCAGCGCCTGTGATATTTTTACTTTTGGTCCGGCAACATGCCCTCGAAATACGTGCCCAAGAAAAATGGTCCAAGCTGGAGATCGATGCTTGGAATTAAGCAACCAAACTGAGACCGCCGGTTGCGGCTTTATCAGGGAAAAGCACCGGGCGCGGATTTATAGTATAAAAGTCTCCGGGAGCAAGCTCCCGGGCTAAACTTTTGCCATGTGTCATCAAGCTTCAACCCTCACCCTGGCCCCTCTCCCAAAGGGCGAGGGGAGGAATATTTATCTCCGCGGTTTGAGGACCACCGTGGACAAGGGCGGATAGGTGATGTGGATGGAGTATGGGCGGCCGTGGCTTTGGTAGTTTTCGGCCCTTGCGCCTGGGGCGTTGCCCATGTTGCTGCCGGCGTAGTATGACGAATCGCTGTTGAAAATTTCCTCGTACCAGCAACATTCGGGCACGCCCAGCCGGTAACCCACGCGCGGGACTGGAGTGAAGTTGCAGAGCACGACCACGAAATCCTTGGGGTCTTTCGCCCGGCGAACGTAGGCCAGTGTGCTGTCGTCGTGGTTATGGCAATCGATCCATTCGAAGCCGTGGTAGTCGAAATCGACTTCGTGCAAGGCTTTTTCCCGGCGATACAGATGGTTAAGGTCGGTTACGCATTTGAGCAAGCCCTGGTGCGATTGCCACTGCATAAGGTGCCATTGCAGGCTGGTGTCGTAATTCCACTCGTTCCACTGGCCGAAATCGCAGCCCATGAAGAGCAATTTTTTGCCGGGGTGGGTCCACATGTAACTGTACAGGAGGCGGAGGTTGGCGAATTTTTGCCACAGGTCGCCGGGCATCTGGTCGAGCAAGGAGCCTTTGCCGTGCACCACTTCGTCGTGCGACATGGGCAGCACGAAGTTTTCGTGGAAGGCGTATATCAGGCTGAAGGTAAGTTCGTCGTGATGGTACTTGCGGTGGACCGGCTCGTGCCGCATGTAACCGCGGGTGTCGTTCATCCAGCCCATGTTCCATTTCAGGCTGAAGCCCAATCCGCCCATGTAGGTCGGGCGCGAGACGGCGGGCCAGGCCGTGGATTCCTCGGCGATGGTTATCACGCCGGGGTGCTGGATGTGGGCTTGTTCGTTGAATTCCTTGAGGAGCGCGATTGCGGGGAGGTTTTCCCGTCCGCCGAATTCGTTGGGCAGCCAATCGCCTTCTTCGCGGCTGTAGTCGAGATAGAGCATCGAGGCCACGGCGTCCACGCGCATGCCGTCGATGTGGTATTTTTCCAACCAGAACAGGGCGTTGGAGACCAGGAAATTGCGGACTTCGTGCCGGCCGTAATTGAAGATGTGCGTACCCCAATCGCGGTGATCGCCTTGGCGGGGATCGGCGTGTTCGTAAAGCGCGGTGCCGTCGAAGCGTCGCAGCCCGTGCCCGTCGCGGGGGAAATGGGCCGGCACCCAGTCGATGATCACTCCAATCCCGTTTTGATGCAGGACATCGACAAAATACATGAAATCCTGGGGCGAGCCGTAACGGCTGGTAACGGCGTAGTAGCCCACGGTCTGATATCCCCAACTGGCTGTAAAGGGATGCTCGGCCACGGGCATCAGTTCGATGTGCGTGTAGCCGACTTCTTTGCAATAATCGGCCAGTTGATGGGCCAGATCGCGATAACTCAGCCAGCGGTTGGGATCGTCGCCGGGCCGTTTCCAACTGCCCAGGTGCACCTCGTAAAACGAGAGCGGCTTTTCCAGCCAGTTGGTTTCGCGGCGCCGGGCCATCCACTCCGGATCGTGCCAGTGGTAACGGCTCAAGTCGGCGACCTGCGAAGCGGTCCGCGGCGGAACCTCGGCGGCGAATCCGTAAGGATCGGACTTTTCGAAGACCCAATCGTGGTGACGGATCTGGTATTTATACAACGTGCCTTCGCCCAAGCCGGGCACGAACAATTCCCAAAATCCGCTGGGGATGTGTTTGCGCATGGGATGTCGCCGGCCGTCCCACGAATTGAAATCGCCCACCACG
>JBEKSO010000452.1:0-3572 GCA_049516935.1 Thermoguttaceae bacterium | reverse complement strand
ACATCCTCGACGAACCCACCACCGGACTGCACTTCGACGACACCAAAAAACTCCTCGCCGTTCTGGGCCGATTGGTCGATCTGGGCAATACGGTCATAGTGATCGAACACAATCTAGACGTAATTAAAACCGCCGATTGGATCATCGACTTGGGGCCCGAAGGCGGCCAGGCCGGCGGATACGTGGTTGCCGCCGGCGCCCCGGAAGACATCGCCGCGCTGCCCGACAACCACACCGGCCGCTTTTTACGCGAAGTGCTTAATGGGATGAATAAGTTAATGTAACCGCTTGCGCTTTCGCCATTACCCCCCCTAAATATGGGTTGGAAAATGTCTTTTCACCGTCCTTTTGGAGCAATCGTGCAACCCATGGCGGGTTTATGGGTTATATCTTATCGCAATAAAATAAGACGACTAAAGAAGATGCGCCAAGCAGGTTAACCCTTGACTACCCATACTCCCCCGAATATCATCGAAATTAAGGGATTGAATTGCGTGCCACTGGCTTTGCCAGTGTTGTAAGTTGCGTGCCACTGGCTTTGACAGTGTAGAAGTATTTTTGACAGTAAAGGCCTGGCCCCTTTTTGATCTTTTGGTGTAGGCATCATGAGCATTTGGAATAAAATTCTTCTGGGGTTGATTGTTACGTGTTTGCTGGTCTTTTTTTACATGTCGGCGAGGATGTTAAAGACCCAAAAAAATTGGAGCGTCAAGGCCGAGCAGTACGCGAAAAAAATCAGCGACTTACAGAATGAAGACAAAATCACCGAAGAAGGCGGTGATGTCGGCGGCCAATTCCAGCCCGGCATCGAACAGGTTCGCGCCGAATTGAACAAACTGACCGTCGATCGTCAGCGGGTATGGTACAAGTGCGATCCGCAGGTGAGCGTCAACCGTCAGACACACACGGCAACCGTCAAAGTAACGATAGATCAGCCCAATCCGGGCATCGCCAATAAGAGCATTCTTTACGTTTTTGAGGACGTTCCCGCGGCCCAACAAGGCCGTTTCCTGGGCGAGTTCAAAGTGACGGCGGTTGCCGATAAGCAAATCACCTTGGAACCGGCATTCGTATTAACGCCCGCCGATGAAAAAAAATTGGCCGAGGCCAAGAAGCCCTGGAACCTTTACGACTCGCTGCCTCACGATAATCACGAGATCCTTGGGCAATTAAACGAGCAGGACAAAAAGACCATGTTGCCGGCCGATAGCGCGGAGGAATATATCGAGGATGGTAAGCCGGCTCCTCAAGGAGCCCCCGCCGGAAATATTGCTGACGGCAAATACGCGCGTCAATTGCGCGATTACAGCTACCTGTTTGATGTCTATCGCATGAAAATCACCGAACTTGTGGACCGGGAACAATCGGCCATGCGCGACAAGCAAATGGTCGAAGACACCCTGGCCGACGCCAAGCTCCAGGTGCAGTTCTGGCAAAAACAGGGGACCGTGGTAAAAGCCTTGGTGGCCGAAATGGTCCGCCAGCGCGACGCGGTAGCGGCCCATCTCGACAAGTTGCAGAAAAAAATCGCCGAGGCAAAGGCCGCCATAACGGAATTGATCAAAAACAACAAGGCCATGGCCGGCCAGATCGCTAAAATCCAGTTGGATGCGACCCGGCGCATTGATGAGCGCACTCGCGCCATGGCCCAATCTGCCAACGGGGAAAAATAACGGCGTGGGAATCTACGACCGCGACTACTATCGCCGCTCTCAGCCGGGTTTCTCGCTGCGCATGCCGCAGTCGATGGTCATTACGCTGATTATCATCAACGCGGCCCTGTACCTGATCGACGGACTCTTGTTTCAACACAATCATAACCTGACTAGATTCCTCGAACTTTCAAGCGATACGCTCCGGCAGCCGTGGATGTGGTGGCAATTCATCACTTACGGATTTGTTCATGACCCCTATTCAGTAATGCACATCTTCATGAACATGCTGCAACTGTGGTTCCTGGGCGCGGCGGTGGAACAGATTTATGGCAGCAAGGAATTCCTGCGCATTTATCTGGTGATGCTGCTCGTTGGCTCGCTTGCCTTCGCCCTGGGTTCCGTGGTTACCGGTGCAATTACCCATCAGGAAAGTAATTTTCATCTGCTTGGCGCATCAGGTGCGATTGAGGGCATTGTCATACTATTCGTGCTGAATTATCCGCACGCCACGCTAATGCTCTTTCCCATACCCATTCCCGTCAAGGCCTGGGTGATCGGAGTTCTATGCGTGGCTTACAACTTGTTTGGCGCCATAACGCCGCAATCGGGCAACGTGGCTTACGGCGTTCACATAGCGGGCATGATTTTTGCCTGGTTGTATTTTCAGCAGCGCTGGAACCTGGGCCGTTTTTTTGGAAACATCTTGCGCATGCCGAAGTTTTTCTCCCGCCCCAAGTTCCGCATCCATAAACCCGACGAAGAATCGGAAAAATCGGATCTAAACGCCGAAGTAGATCGCATCCTGGAAAAAATCTCCCGCGAGGGCGAAGGCAGCCTCACCCGAAAGGAACGTCGAACCTTGGAAACCGCCAGCCGGCAATATCAAAACCGGCGAAGATAAAAAGTGGACAGTGGGCCGTGGTTGGTGGACAGTGGGCGATGGGCAATATAGGGTAAGGGGTGGGCAGTTTACTGCCCACTTGCCGATTACCGAATACTTATTCCAACCGCTTGCGGTTTCGCAAATAATCTCTATTGCCCGGCGTTTCTTTGGCTGCCCGCGAATCCCCTTCCGCGGCCAGTAATTCGTCGAGCATGCCTTGGGCGTCATTGGCGGCATTTGCAAGCCGCATCAGCCACATCGAGTAGAACAACCCGGTCGAGTCGAACAATTCCGGCTGAAAACAAGAAAGGATGCTGGAAGCGATGCGCCCGTTCAGATCGGAGTTGGGACTCTGCGGCGTCATGCCCTGCTGAAACGCCGCCCGAAGCGATGCCAGGACCAGCGGCCATGCATGTCGCCCGCCCGGATGCTGGCATTGATAATGCAAATCTTGGGAAAAATCTTTGGCCCGCCGCGGATCGACGGCGAAGCGGCAGGAGTCGTGCAATCCGGCCAGATATCCGACCAGCATGTCGGTCCAGCGCTCGGTGCGGCGGCGGAGATGATTGAGCTTCATGGCGTCTTCGGCGTCCATGCCCGGCCCGCCCACCAGGAGCGTCAACACCCGGTGCCGGGCCTCCAGATGTCCGGACAATACGCTTAAGGCGATGGGCTCGGCGTCATCGGCGCCATGTTGCCTGTCGTGTGCGCATACCACGGCCGTCCACACTCGCGCGAGCATTTCACCGGTAATGATTTCTTCCAACACTCCGCAGATATGCGGCCATTGCGCTTTAATCCACCTGGCGTCGTTGGCCTTGGCCATGAATTCTCGCAGGCAGAATCCCCAACGATCGAGGCGGATTTTAGAGGCCGTCCAATATTCCTCCATCCCGCTTGTCGAGAGCCGCTCCACGCCCCGGACCAGCACCGGCCCATGTGCGGAAACAATCGCCGACAGTTCGACCAATTCGCGTGCGTGCATGAAGGGGAAAAGGAGTCAGGGTACTTATTTAGCCCCCGGTGAACACACC
>JBEKSO010000451.1:0-3589 GCA_049516935.1 Thermoguttaceae bacterium | reverse complement strand
CTGCTGGCCAAGGCCATCGCAGGCGAGGCCAATGTGCCCTTTTTCAGCCTTTCCGGTTCCGATTTTGTGGAAATGTTCGCAGGCGTAGGAGCCGCACGCGTACGCGACATGTTCAAACAAGCCCAAGCCAAGGCGCCCTGCATCGTGTTCATAGACGAATTGGATTCCTTGGGCAAGATGCGCGGAAGCAGCATGGAAAGCGCTCATGACGAGCGAGAACAGACGCTTAACGCTTTGCTGGTGGAAATGGACGGTTTTACCTCCAACAACGGTGTTATTATAATGGCCGCCACCAACCGCCCCAACATGCTCGATCCGGCCCTGCTTCGGCCCGGCCGATTCGATCGTCACGTGCTTGTCGATCGGCCCGACGTGCACGGGCGCGAAAAAATATTGCATGTCCATTTGCAAAAGGTCAAAATCGATAAATCGCTGGACATCAAATGGCTTGCGAAAATAACCTCGGGCTTTGTCGGCGCCGACCTGGCAAACTTGGTAAACGAAGCTGCTCTGCTGGCCGCCAGGGCAAATAAATCCTGCATAACCATGCACGAATTCAACGAAGGCGTGGAACGCCTTACCTCAGGCCTGGAAAAACGCCAGCGCGTCATGTGCGCCGACGAAAAAAAACGCTTTGCTTTTCACGAAAGCGCCCATGCCTTGGCGACTTACTACCTCCCCGACGCCGGACAGGTTCACAAAGTATCGATTATTCCCCGCGGATTGGCCGTTCAGGACTACTCGCGTCCCGATGGCGATCATCATCTCCTGACACAGGACCAACTCGTATCCCGCATCCAAGTCCTGTTGGCCGGGTCCGTGGCTGAGGAAATGATTTTCGGCTGCGGCTCCACCAGCGCAAAAAACGACCTGGAACGTGCAACCGAAATCGCCCGTAGCATGATAATGGACTACGGATTGAGCAGCTTGGGTAGGATCGCGTATCGGGATAATCACTCCTCATTCATAATGGGCGACGAGGATTCTGCCGGTAACCGCACACACAGCGAACAAACTGCGCGGGAAATCGACGAGGAAATCCGTTCCATCATCAACTTGTCCATGGAAAAAGTCCGCCAAGTCTTGGAAAACCACAAAGGGGCCTTAGCGACGCTGGCCGAACGCCTGATCGAAAGAGAAGTGATCGGCGCCGCGGAATTGAAAGAAGTAGCCGAATCGGAACCGCCCAACCAAGTGAACATACAGGTTCCCAAGGCGACTTTTGTCCGCCCCTTTGTGCCAGAATCAACCCTTCCCTATCCGCATGACGTGCCACTCTCATGCGATCATTAATTCGGATCGGCAGGCCGATAAGAAAACCGACCAGAATTGGGGACTCTTGTTGTGGCTGTCTTGCTCTGCGACGGGCGTTGCAGTTAAAGCCAGACCCATTACAGATTCTATTCTTCCCCGGCCGCTCGCCCCGCTAAAAGACGGCTATTTGTCCCAGATGTTGGGCTCAGCTCGCACTCAGTCGTGTTCTAACAGGCATTGGCGGTGTATATTCCTGCGGCTGTTGGGTGTGGCCAAATCAGTCGCAGTCTATCGAAAACCGAAGCAGGAAAGAGGCCATAATATGTGGGATGATTAGATTATCCCATATAATCCCTCTACTTTATCTTGAATTGTCGGTTTTTAAAGAATATCAGATATGTGAATTGCAATAGATCGGAGTTAGATAGTCGATGTTTTTCCAAAGGGGCTGTATTAATTAGGATGCAAATGGGAAGAGCCTGTAGTTTTTTACAGCCCGTTGGACTGATGTGTTGGGCGGCTGGGATGATATCTTTATTACTCGTCGGCCAGATCGCACAGGTCCGGGGACAGTCGCCTAATGCAATGGAGTCGGCTCAACAGGCGGAAGCGATCAATCCGCAGTACGAGTACAACGTCAAAGCCGCGTTTCTTTATAGTTTCGGACGGTATGTGGAATGGCCCAAAGATGCCTTTGACGAGCGTTCTGGAGCGTTTGTCGTGGGCATATGCGGCGAAGACCCCTTTGAACAGATCTTGGATCGGATTGCTCAGTCCAAGACGATCCAAGGGCGTCGCATCATCATTCAAAGGATGGCCACAATCGAGGAATTGCGGCCTTGCCATATCTTGTTCGTTTCCCATTCGATTCCTCCCGCGCAGCAGATCACGATCATTAATAAGATGCGCGACAAACCCACTTTGCTGGTCGGCGAATCGCCCGGATTCGCCGAGCGCGGCGGCGGACTTAAATTTTTCCTGGAGGGCGGCACCGTGCGTTTCGAAATCAACGTGGAAGCCATCAGGCAACAAAAACTTTTAATCGACGCAAAATTACTTAATTTGGGGAAAAAAGTGCCTGAAGCGGAGTCCGGACAAGATAAGAAATCCACTGGAATGTGAGGGATTTTACAACTGGCGCCTCAACTAAATAGATGCATTGTATCTTAAAGGAAAATAAACATGGTTCTGTATGCATCGGTAATAATCACATAAATAATACCGGATGGATGTATGCTGAAGTTTCGCGACTTATCAATCCGAACGAAACTAGTATTGCTGGCGATGGCATCTGCCGGTGTAGCACTGACATTGTCGTGTATCGGTCTGGCGGTGAATGACATACAGATGATGCGCAACTCCACGGTGCAAAGTCTTAGCACCCAAGCCCGCGTACTGGCCTTCAACAGCACGGCGGTGCTGAGTTTTCATGACGCGACAGCGGCGGAACAATTGTTGAAATCGATGAAATCGCAACCGCTGATAGAGTTTGCCTGTTTGTATGATAGTGCGGGAAAAGTCCTGGCTACATTCTCTATAGATGATATTTCTGATAGCATCCCGCCCTTGCCCGGCGAAAATGGCTACCAATTTACCAGCCGTGGAACGCTGGAAATGTTCTGGAAAGTACAAGACGGCAATGAGTTCGTAGGGACATTGTATCTAAGCGAAAACGTGATGTTTTTACGCCAGCAACTCTACGATTACTTGAAAATCGCTTCTATTATGATGTTATGCTCGTTGCTGGCATCCGGACTGCTGGCGGTGAACCTGCAGCGGGCCGTGTCCAAGCCCATCCTGGTCTTGGCGCGAACGGCCGTGGATATTACCTCTGCCGGCGATTATTCGATCCGCGTGCGGCAACAGTCGCGCGACGAGTTGGGCACCCTGTACGACGCCTTTAATAAAATGTTGGAGCAGGTGGAGACTTCCGAAAAGCAGTTGTTGACCGCCCAAAATATTTTGGAAGTAAAGGTCCTTGAACGCACTGCCCAACTACGGAACGAAATCGCTGAAAAAGAACGCGCCCAGGCCGAACTTCAGCGCGCCAAAGACGCCGCCGAATCGGCCACCCGCTCGAAAAGCGAGTTCCTCGCCAACATGAGCCATGAGATCCGCACCCCCATCACGGCCATTCTCGGTTTTGTGGAAGTCCTGCTCGAAGAACAGCAAGGGGATTGGGGTAAAGACGAACTGGCCACCGTCCAACGAAACGGCGAGCACCTGCTGGCAATCATCAACGATATCCTCGATATTTCCAAAATCGAAGCCCGGCGCATGTCCGTGGAACGCATCCCTTGCTCGCCTCTACAGGTGATCGCCGATGTGAATTCGC
>JBEKSO010000450.1:0-3601 GCA_049516935.1 Thermoguttaceae bacterium | reverse complement strand
GACGCCGTGGATCAGGCGATTTCCTTGGCGCATCTCGATAAAGACAACGTGAAGGTAGTGAGGTATAAGCCCGAGCCCAGTCTGGCGAATTATCTATTAGGCGCCCAATCGGCCAAGCCGGCGAATTTGGATTTGGCCGCATTGCTGGATATGGGGACACCCAAGGCGTATTATCTTTTTACTTGGCTGCCGCCGTTGACAGGGAAACCGTAAGCACGGGCAAGATGCCGGTGCCACTCAAGATTACAAGATGCCGGTGCCACTCAACAATTACTCTTCGATGACTTCCTTGACGAGTTGCACGAAATGGGGAGATTTTTGGGATTCGCTCAGATCTTCGGCCTTTTTCTGGGCCTCTTGGCGCTCGGAGTACTCGAAGACGGAGATCCGCCGAAGTGATTGGTTAAAAACGCCCCAAAAGGCCTTTAAACGGACTTCTTTGGCCACTTTGGCACGGCTTTTTCGTTTGACTGGCGGTTTCTTCACCGCGGCTGGCTTTTCGCCCTCAATGCGCTCGGCTGCCTCTTTTTCTTGACGTATCTCTTTACGATTCAATATCTTACGAGCCATAATCTCCCTCGGCAGATTGGAAAATTCATTGTTTAGGGGGGGCATCCGTCATAAAAACCATGTATGGGCGGGTGGATCGCACGGATAATATCATAACCCATTTGATCGCTTCACGCTAGCTCTGTAATGGTGGCAAGTTGCCGAGCGATCAGGCAGGCCTTGCGAAACTCGGGCAAATTCAGGCGTTCGGCCGGTGTGTGGGAGTTTTCCTGGCCGCATCCCAGACTGACCGTGGGAATACCCCGAGCGGTGAGCCAATTGGCGTCCAGTCCGCCGTTGGAAATCGCCCGGACCGGCTGGCCGCCGAGCGTTCGGATGGCTGCCTCGGCGGCCAGCAAACTTGGATCGTCGGCCGGCAGACGAAACGATTCGTAATCCAGCCGGCCGGCAATTTCCACTGAGCCGTGTTGGCGTTTCGCATTGCGGACCTGCCTTGCCGAGAGTTGAAAGGCCCGCTCGATGGCTTTGACGATGCGGCGGCGGAAGCGGGGATCGTGGCTGCGGGCCTCGGCGCGAACTTCGACAAAGGGAGTAACGACGTTGGTGGCATCGCCGCCGCGGATTATGCCCACGTTGCTGGTGCCTGTATGCCCATTTTTTTCGATCTTGCCGTGCCAGCCTTCCTGGTGCAATTTCGCAATGGCAAGAGAGGCGATGACAATGGCGCTTACGCCGAGTTCCGGAACATTGCCGGCATGGCTGGCAATGCCGCGAATTTGAATTTGCATGCGGTATCCGCCGGTTGCGCCGATGGTAATCTTTTCGGGGCTGCGGCCGTCGAAATTAAAGGCCAGTCGCGGGCGGCCCAACAGCCCGAGCCTGGCGTGCCGGGCGCCGTAAAGCCCGATTTCTTCCTGTACCGTCCATAAGAACGTAAGCGGCGGATGCGGCAGGCGGCGATTGAGAATCTCCAGGGCAACGGCCAGGATCACGGCCGCCCCGGATCGGTCGTCGGCCCCGAGCCCGGTATTTTTGTCGGCCGGGTATAGGAAATCTCCGCGACGGACCGGCCGGGCGCCGACGCAAAGTGGCACGGTATCCAGATGCGCCGAAAACAAACGACGTTTGCCGGGGATGGTTCCCGGCATTTTGAAAATCAGGTTCCCGGAATCGCCGCCGAAAGGGCTCCGCCGAAGTGCATCGTCGGACCGGACCCATAGCGGATCCGCCCCGGCGTCGAGCAGTTTTTGGGCAACGTAATCTGCCACTTCTATTTCCTGTCCGCTGCGGCCGGGAATCGGCAATAAATCGCGAAGCAGGTTTTCGGCATTTATTATGAATGGGTCGGTCATAAGTAAGCGATTGGGGATTAGGGATTTGGGATTAGGGATTGGGGACAAGTAATTGTTCATTATGTATAGCTGTGGTTGATGGTTGAGGTAATGGACAAAAGGTTACATTATAATTATTCTATTTGAACTACACAGATCGACAATGATGCATTTATGTTTTTTGATTAATTATACCCATGCGAATTTTTATTGCCGGAATAATGCAAGGCTCTCATGCCAAGGCCGCGATTCACGACCAGGACTATCGCGGGCGGATTTATTCCCTGCTAAAAACAGCCTTTCCGGAGGCGGAGATTTACGATCCCCGGGCGAACCACAAGAAATCGCTGGAATACAAAGCGGAGACCGGGCGGGAGGTTTTTTTCCGGCATAATTTCATGTGCCGCGAGATCGACGTGCTTTTGGCATATCTTCCCGAGGCCTCGATGGGCACGGCCATCGAGATGTGGGAGGCGCACCAGCACGGCGCAATCGTAATTTCCATAAGCCCGCTGAAACACAACTGGGCCGTGAAATTCCTGAGCCATATTTTATACGCCGATATTGCAGAGTTTGAAGCGGCGGTAAACGACGGCAGCCTGCGGCGAAAAATCGAGGAAATTAATAAAGTGAAAAGAGAATAAGGGAACACTAATCTTCGCTAATCTACACTGATAAAAAGAATAAGTGATATAGAAGAATGGGTTTAGTTTGTGCAAAGTATCGTATACCGATCGAAGTTTAATCGAGTTGTTCCAGAAGAATAAAACTATCCCTTTCATGTTTTGTTAGAGTGTTTAGGATATAAATAATTAGTGGAAATTAGCGGTGATTAGTGTTCCGTTTCCGTTATAGGCAGGAGAATAATGATGTTCAAAGAAGAAGGTTATAAATTTATGGGCGCGGCGTTTGAGGTTTATAACCAACTGGGTTACGGCATGGCCGAGGAAATCTACCAGCAGAGCCTTAAGATCGAACTTGCATCGCAAGGAATTCCGTTCCAGTCGAAGCAAGAGTTGACGATATTCTATAAGAACCGGGCGCTGGATGTACGCTACATACCGGATTTATTCGTGTTCGGCGGCATTGTAGTTGAACTAAAGGCGGTTAGCGAATTGATCTCGGAACACGAGGCATAACTGTTCAACTACATGCGGATCGCCCGACAAACGGTAGGCTACCTCATCAACTTCGGGCACAAGGGCGAACTGCAATGGAAAAGGTTCATCCTTTCCGATCTTCACGGGAAGGACACAGGGAACACTAATTCCCACTAATTTACACTGATAAAACAATTATTAAAAGTCAAAAAAACAGCGAAGATCAGCGGGGATTAGTGTTCCCTTAACTCTTCTCTTGGGGTGGTTGCCAATATCTCGCGTATCGCCGAAGATGAATTCATGCGATACCTTCTTGAACAAACACCCGAACAACTGGAAAACTGGTTCGCCGAGCATGGGTTTCCGGCTTACCGCAGGCGGCAAGTACGTAATTGGCTGTTTAAAAAACGGGTGGCGGGGTTTGAGGAGATGACCGACCTGCCGCTGGCGCTGCGCACGCATTTGACCGAGAATTTTAGAATTTGGTCGGCGGAGATCGCGGCGCATCTAAAGGCGGAGGACGGGTCGGAAAAACTGCTTTTGAAACTGCACGACGGCGAGGGCATCGAATGCGTACTGCTCAGGGACGATCGGCATCATTGCACCGTGTGTATAAGCACCCAGGTCGGCTGCTCGATGGGCTGCGTGTTTTGTGCGACC
>JBEKSO010000449.1:0-3633 GCA_049516935.1 Thermoguttaceae bacterium | reverse complement strand
GTCCACTCTTTCTCTGGGCAGACAGCCGGCAACGCGGTCGGCCCATTCGACGAGCACAAGGCCGTCGGAATCGAAATACTCGTCCGGGCCCAGGGCCAGGAATTCTTCTTCGTCGCGGAGCCGGTAGGCGTCGATGTGATAAATGGATTTTTGGCCGTGATACTCCTGGATGAGCACGAAGGTGGGGCTCACGACCTGGCGGCGATCGACGCCCAAGGCCTCGGCCATGGCCTGCACCAGGCGGGTTTTGCCGGCCCCCAAAGTCCCGTACAAGGCCACGACGGTTCCCGCCGGCAGCGCTTGGGCCAACGCGGCCCCGAGCCGGGCGGTTTCGGTTTCGTCGGCGGCGGTGAAAGTGAAATGGTTCATAGATATTTATGGGGAGATAACATCATAAATATTATTTAAAATTTCTAACAGAATGAAGTTAAATATAAATATCCGTGCCGCGACCAACCGACAATACTTTGCATTGTGCCCGTCGGCGCACTGATTGCAGGCAGTGTTTTCCGACAATTCCAGCAGCACTGCTTGCAAGCAAGCAGTGGCACACATCTTATTGTTAGAGGCTTTTATTTTTCTTTCCCTTCCTCGGGCGACATGGTGGCGAGAATATAGTTGCCCAGATATTTTCGGGCGACTCGGACCAGGTCGTCGAGCTTGACGGCATCGATGCGGGCGTCGAAGGTTTTGTCGTAATCGTATCCCAAGCCGTATAATTCATTTAGCGCGGCCAGTAAGGCTTGGGCGGCGATGGTGGTGTTTTCCTGGGCGTGAAATGAGGTGACGCGATCGACGGCGACGCGGAACTCGTCTTCGTCGATTTTGCCGGCCTTGGCCTTGTCGACATTCGCCAAAATCCGCTTGACTACTTCGTCGACTTTTTCCGGCTCGGTCTGGGCGAACACCGCGAAATAGCCGGGCGCCGGACCGGTGATCTGCGTGGCCTGCACGTCATACACCAGTCCCTCGCCGCGAAGCTCGTTATGCAACCAACCGCCGGGATAATTATAACCGGCCATGACCGCGTTTAAGAGCGTCATTGCGGCGTAATCTTCCTTGTCGAAGATGCTGGGGTCGGAATATCCCAGCCAAACCATGCCCGTCGGCTTGGCGATGTTTTTGTGCAAGGTAATGGTTTTGGGGATGGAGCTGTTTCCGGCGAAGGACAGTTTTTCGAACTTGGGGTCGGATTTGAGCTGTCCGAAAAGCTTGGCGACAAGCGTCGATGCTTCCTCCGGGTCGATGTCGCCGAAAACGGTCACGATCATATTATTGGGCACAAAGTATTTGGCGTGATATTCCCGCAATTCTTTGGCTGTGAGGCGCTTGACGGTTTCGGTTTTGCCGTCCGTGAGCACGTGATAAGGCGATTTGGCGGGCAGGCTGTCGCAGAAAAATTCGGCGATCTGGGCCTTCGGATTATCGTTGCGGCGGGCGATAGCGCCCAGGGCCAGGGCCTGATTCTGTTTGAATTCCTCCTCGGGGAATGCCGGCCGGTTGACGCACTCGGCGAACAGGGCGGCCGCCTTGGGAAAATCCTCGGGCATAGTGGTCAGGCCGGCGAAAATGGTGAATCGCCCGGACTTGGCCGTGAAATTCGTGCCGATGGAGTCGAAATATTCGGCGATCTGCTGGGCGGAATGATCGGCCGTGCCCTGATCGAGCATCGCCGCCACCAGGGCCGCTCGCCCGGCGGTTTCTTCGCCATCGGCCAGCGATCCGCACAAGGCGGCGGCCTGAATGTTGACCATGGGCAAGTGCGAATGCCGTTTTATAAGCACGCGCAAGCCGTTGGACAGGCGCAGCGACTTGATCTCGCCCGCCCCGCCGCCGGATTTCTTCTCGGCTTCGCGCGGAGCGGCCCCGGGCGGGAAAATCGTAACCTGGTTCAGTCGCTGGGGCACGAAATACCGCCGGGCGACGTCGCGGATCTGTTCGGCCGTCACTTTTTGAATGTTTTCCACGTACGCTTTTTCGAACTGCGGATCGCCCGTGCTGAGAAGGTCGCGGCCCAGACTCAAGGCGGCCTCCTGAACCGTTTGCTGGCCCAAGACCATTTCCACGGCCTTTTGTTTTTTGGCCTTTTCCAGTTCGGCCGGGGCCACCAATTCGTCGCGCAGGCGGTACACGTGGCTGAGGATTTCCTCGGCGGCTTTGGCCTGTTGGGGCGGTTGGCACACGGCGTTCACGGCGAAGTAACCCCGCACGTAATCGGGCGTTTGGCTGGCCGTGCCTACAGATAGTACCAACTGGCGATCATACTTCAAATCGCGGACCAGGCGGGAACTCTCGCCTTCGCCGATGATGTAGGCGGCCACGTCGAGGGCGTACATGTCCGGGTGGGATAATTTCACGGTGGGCCAGGCCAGGACCATGTCGCAGGTGGCGCCGTCCATTTCACGCACGGCCTGGCGGGGCGTTAGCTGCTCGGGCTCGTCGGTCAGGGCGATGTACGTTTCCCTGCCCCGGGGCGTGCCGGCGTATTGCCTGGCAACCTGCTCCAGCACTTCGCCGGTCTTTATGTCGCCTACGACTACAAAAACCTGGTTGTTGGGCACGTAGCGATCGTGGTAAAAATCCATGATCGTTTGATTGGTGGTTTGGTTGAGCACGTCGAGGTAGCCGATCACCGGATAGCGGGCCGGATTGATCATGTAGATGGTCTGGTCGAGGGTGTCCAAAAGCACGTGTCGCCGATCGACTTCGTCGTCGGCCAGTTCGCGGCGCACGACTTTTAATTCCCGCTCGAATTCGGCCGGCTCGAACTTGACGTGCTGCATGGAGTCGGCCACGAGATCGATGGCGGTCATGGTATTCTTGGCCGGGCAATCGATGAAAAACACGGTCATGTCGTTGGAGGTAAAGGCGTTGGTCGCCCCGCCGAAGGAGTCGATTATTTTGGTGATTTCTTTTTCGCTGCGCCGAAAGGTGGTGCCGCCGGCCACGACGTGCTCCAACACGTGGCTTATGCCTGCGCCAAGATTCTTGCCTTCGTAAATGCTGCCCGTGTTTTTCACGAAGCAGCGGACCGTGGCCACGGGAGCCACGTGGTTTTCCTGCACGATTACGGTCAGACCGTTGGAGAGCGTGGCCAGGGTAACGTCGTTTGGGAGGCGGCGGAGGCTGGTGTATTTCGCAACGGCCGGTTCGTTTTTGGGGCCGGTTTCGGCCGTGTCGGCCGCCTTTAGGGGTACGGCCGCGAGGCAAAAAACCAATGTAAAGACCAACCAGGCACACGGCCGCTTAAGACAATTGTTTTTCATGAAATCCATCCTTATGGAAAAAGGGATTGCGCAAGCCGATAAACTATCGAGCCGGCCGATATTTTGCCAAATCCGCAGGATATGGGGTAGAGCCTGGTTTTTGGTTTGTTATCCCCCCCACCCCCCCCTAGAGACGATATTTCAGAAAGAGTCATGATAAATCGTGTTCTATAATTTTAAAAACGCTTATATGCCGGTCATCGGATAGTGACAATATGCCGGCTGGGCTAACGGAAACGATTGATGGGCGGAAATAGGCCGTTTCCGGTTTGGAGTGTTGCATACCATGTCGAATTTAGCCGATTATCCGCAGCACGAATATGGCGAGGAGAAATCTTTCGCGGCGAGGGTCGCCGACAAGGATTCC
>JBEKSO010000448.1:0-3639 GCA_049516935.1 Thermoguttaceae bacterium | reverse complement strand
AAATAGACCGTGGCGATGCCCGCGATGTGGAGTTTTTTCACACCTTTTGGCGTAGTCAGTTCGATTTCGTCGCCCAACTTTTTTCCCATCCGATTGGCCAATACCGTGCCGATGACCACTTCGCCCCGCGACAACCCGCGGCGCACATCATCCAGCGCCCCTTCTTTCAAGACCAGGGGCAGGTCATCCTTGTCGGTAAAGCCCCGAATACATAACAGGACCGACTGATCGCCAACCTTTACGTCGCTGAAATTGCGGAGGCTATCGACATTTTTTACTCCGTCGATCTGGCGGATTTCCTCTCCCATCGACTCGAGCATATGCGCCTCGGAACCCGTGGACATGTCGGCTGAAGTCGCCCGGACAATAAAATCGCCGTTCATGGTTTTGTCGAACCAGGCGCGGACGTCGTTGATGTTGTTCACCAACGTGATGCCCAAGCTGACGTCCATGCTGACGGCGATGTACAAAATGCCGATGGTCAAAGTTGCCCTGGCCCGGCGGCGAAGGATCTGCCGGCTGGCCAATTGCCCTTCGACCTTCAACAAGGGATACAGCACGGCGGCCGTGCCTTTCGACATGCTTTTAAGCACAATGGGCACGAGCATCACAAAGGCGGCGGTGAAAAGCACGCCAAAAATAGGCAACGTCACCAAGGGCAAAATGCCCATTATGCTGCCCGCCAAAAGCGATCCGGTCACGGTGAACACTGCCACCGCCAAAACGACAAACGATAATGGGATTCGCCGGTCGTGCTCCGAGACGATCGGACGCATTCCCTCTAGTGGCGTGATTTTGCCGGCCAAATAGGCCGGAACGATCACGCCGAACAGCGACATCATCGGACCAATCACAGCCGCTAGTATAAACGGCCCCGGCGTGAACGTAAGCGGCGGAATCGAGTTGGAATATACTTTCATCATGCCGGCCGTCAATAAATTGGCGCCTATGAGCCCCAGCACGCACCCCAATACCGTGCCGATTAAGCCCATCGCAAATCCTTCCAAAATTAGCATCCGCATGATTTGTTTTCGCGTAGTGCCGATTGCCCGCAGGATGGAAAGTTGCCTCCGCCGTTCGCCCACGTTCATCAGAAACGTGTTGAAGATCATGAAAACGGCCATCAGGATATTCAACCAGAAGGCAAATGCCAGGCCCTGCTCGGCGTTTTTCAAGGTATCCGGCGACATCTGCAAGCGGGACGAGGGTGTGCGGATTTGCATGCCGGCCGGCAATGCCGCGCTCAGATCGGCTTGCACTTTGTTTTCATCAACCCCGGGTTCCAGTACGATCCGCGCCAGGTTGATGCCGCCGATTTTGGAATAATAATACTGGGCCGTGCCAAGCGGCAAAAAAACGATGCCGCCTTGATTGAAATTCGATGTTCCACGAGGCGCAAGCAGCCCGATTACCTTAAATGGATGCGAAATGCGCTCGCGCATCACATCGTGGGTTAAATTTACTTCGTCGCCGACATGTACGCCGAGAGCATCGGCAAACCCCACTTCCATCATGGCGACGTCTTCTTCGCTTTCCTCCTTTGGGAATACCTCGCCTTGTTTCAAATCGTAATCCTGGTATAACTCGTTGCGCCTGGGATCAACGCCCATCACCATGATTGACGGACGTTGCTTATTGAATGTCAGTCGCGAGGGGTATTTTTGCACCAGCGGGATGACCGTTTTAACGCCGGCCACCTGTTTCAGCGTTTTGATGATTCGGGTGTCGAAAAAACGCTCATGATCGGCAACGACCTCGAATGCCGCCCGGCCCGCCACGCTCTCGTACATGTCCTTGTACGCCTGGTGCGTGGTGTTTTTCGATACGGTTACCGCCACTACCGCGGCCACGCTGATGACGATGCTCATAAGCGTCAGCGTCGCCCGGCCCGGCCGGCTCTTGATCTCGCGGAGTGTGAATTTCCAGAGGACCATTTCTCTTCGCTTGTGGATGGCTTTTTCGGCGCTTGCCTTATTTAGCCCCCGCTGAATACACCGGGAGCTGTCGTGGAATTTTTTAAATTTTTTCCCCCGTGTATTCACGGGGGCTAAATATCAATTGGCGCGCACACGATAAACCGGCTTACATCGATCTTTTAAACAAGCAACTTCGGGCAAGGGGTTTTGATTGCGGAGTTTTGGCGTCCTTAAGCGGCAATACTTCCTTAATAAGGGGAGTTTCCTTGTGCACCAGACCGTCTTTTTCTATCAATCCGTCGCGAAGCCGGATCAAACGGTCGGCCTGCTTGGCCACCTCGCTGTCGTGAGTGACCATCACTATGGTTTGTTTTTGTTCGGTGGCCAGCCGCCTCAACAATCCGGTGACTTGCCGGCCGTTGACGCTGTCGAGATTGCCCGTCGGCTCGTCGGCCAGCAGCAAAGCAGGCTCCATGACCAGTGCCCGGGCAATGGCCACGCGCTGCTGCTCTCCGCCCGACAAGGTGCTGGGAATGTGGTGCCGCCGGTGCGACACTCCCACCATCTTCAGCATGTCCATCGCGCGTCGCCGGGCTTCGCCCGAAGCTATGCCCGATAATTCCATAGGCAAGGAGATGTTTTCTTCCGCTGTAAAAGCGGGCAACAAATTAAACGATTGGAAGATGAACCCCATCCTCTCGCGGCGAAGAATCGTTCGCTCGTCGTCGTTCAACAATGCCAGATCAACGCCTTCCAGTAATACTTGCCCGCTAGTGGGCACCTCCACCCCGCCCAGAATATGCAACAAGGTGCTCTTGCCCGATCCCGAGGGACCCATAATCGCCAAAAGCTCGCCTTCTTGTACGTGAAGTTCAACCCCGCGCAAGGCGTGGACACATACCTCTTCTATCGAGCCGTAGGACTTGGTCAAACCCTGGGTTTCAATTACATACATTCAAGTTCTCCCTTATCGGGGCGGCAATTTAATCTATATTGCCCCAAACAGTCTTATAAATCCAACGCATCCTTACAAATATGCCAGCCATTCGATAAAACCTCGGTTGCCATAATCACATAGAGTCTTCATCGGCTCACTACAACCTAACCAGTAACAGTGCACACAATTATCAATAGCCTCGCAAAGTATTCCACCTTGCCATGATAACCGGCCGTTTAACTCTTCGCAAGCTGATCGCTTATCAGCAAATAGGCAATAAGGGGTAAATGGGTAATTAAGTGCCGAGGTTTTGCCTTTACTTTTTTAACTCTCAAAAAAGGTTATAAAAAACGGGCGCGATGAGTTTTTATATCTCAGTGCCATATAATTTTTAAAATCTCAAAAAGAGTAGAATAATCACGGTATTTTGACTACCGAGAAGATTGTACTACCTATAAAAACTCCACAAAGGCCCACCTTATTAATCATTATCTTTTTTAGATAGGCAGGCAATGGGGGTGGAGCCTACTCATGCTTTTTCGTCATTTTCATATTTACCCCCCCCATATGCACATGAATTATCTTTGCCCCCCCTCAGTCGGGTAAAAATCTAACCAGCAGTTCAAATCGGTGCAAAGTAAATGTTAAACTTTGCCGATTATTTAGGCAGTGTAGATTAAGTGGACTTTAATACCTCTATGCTTAAATCGGCCATCTTACCCAGCTTGACATGATTCCGCTTTCCCCATGAACTATCCCTTATTCCGCCCTCCGCCTTTTGCCGCG
>JBEKSO010000447.1:0-3652 GCA_049516935.1 Thermoguttaceae bacterium | reverse complement strand
CCGCTGGGGCCGTACAATACGATTGGATTATAACCGTTGGGCGGTTCCTCGAGCACGGAGCGGACGACTACCTGGACCAGGCGATTTTCCGGTCCGGCCAGGAAGTGGCTGGGCGCATCGCTTGGCCGTGGAGCCTTTTTTTGGGCCTCTGAAGACCCGAGCATTGGCCCCGGCAAAGGGATGTCGATAATGGCTTCCACCATGACGGGTCCGTCCTCGATAAAACGCCGAAAAACACGCGATAATTCGCGGCAAAAACAAAGCGATTATTTTACCTAATGAGATGGAATTTTACGAGGTGGTAGAGGATGAAAATAAATAGTGAAACACGGGTGCGCCGGTCCGCGCGAACCATGTTGTTGGATTTCCGTTACTCGAACATTCAAACCATCTGCTTTGTGGAAATGCGTTAACAGCCCAACAGAACTATTTAAATAAATAACAGACATTAAATGTGGTTTATTAGGCAAATTAGGCAATGCGGGAGGTTTTGGGGTTGCCACAAACAATCTGGCGGGATGGTATTGGTGTTGCGCCAGTGCTATCGTGGAGAAATACGGGCAAGATGCCCTTTGCCGCCCAGGAATTCGTCACCTTGAGTGGGGAGTCTAGCGATGAGACCCGAGAGCCAGAAAATACTGCTTCTTATTCAGGCGGGCAATCCGATCATTTCGATGGAAACGCCGGACGAGCCCAGGGCCATGCACATAATTTCGGAGGCGGCCCAAGCCCTGGGGCGGCCGATTGCAATGTGGTCGGCGACCGAGGGGCTGGTTTCCGTGACACGGGGAGAGTCGGAAACGCTAGTCAAGCCGGGCAAGGTGGCCGCGGCCCTGCAATATGTGAATGTATCGGCCGCAGGGGTGATATATTTGTTCAAGGATCTTGGCCCGCACTGCAAGGACCCGCAGGTTGTGCGTTCGATTCGGGATTTGTATTTTTCGCCCGACTCGCGATTGTGGACGCTGGTCCTGGTCGATAGCGTGGCGCCTCCGCCCGAGGTGCGGCGTCTGACGGTGCCCTTTGAAGTGGGCTGGCCGAGCGAGGAAGAACTCAACGAGGTTGTGCGGACGACATTTCAAGAGATACAGCGGAGCAGCCTCCGGCAGGTAGAATCGAAACTTACAAAGCGCGAGCTGGAAATGCTGGTGCAGACGCTGCGCGGGCTGACGACCGAAGAGGCGGCGCGGGTGGTAGCCGGGGCTATACATGAGGATTACGTGCTGGACCGTTCCGATCTGGCACGGATCGTGGATGCCAAGCGGAGTCGCCTGGGGATGATGGGTTGCTTGGAGTCGATTGCCGCCGACGTTTCGCCGGATGAGATCGGCGGGCTGAACAACTTGAAGCGGTGGCTCAACCTTCGATGCAGCGGTTTTTCGAGTAGCGCCCGGGAGTTCGGACTGGATCCGCCGCGGGGAATTTTGCTTTTGGGAGTCCAGGGATGCGGCAAGAGTCTGTGCGCAAAGGTCGTGGCCTCGGCGTGGCGAATGCCGCTCTTGAGGATGGACCCGGGCGTGCTTTACCAAAAGTTCATCGGCGAGAGCGAGGCCCGGCTGCGCGAGGCCCTGCGCCAGGCCGAGTCGATGGCCCCGGTCGTTTTGTGGATCGACGAGATAGAAAAGGCCTTTGCCTCGGCCTCGAGCGATTCGGCCGACGGAGGACTTTCGCAGCGGATGTTCGGCACTTTGTTGTCGTGGATGCAAGACCACCACCATCCGATATTCCTGATTGCCACGGCCAACAATCTGGCGCAGTTGCCGCCGGAATTGATGCGCAAGGGCCGGTTTGACGAGATATTTTTCGTGGATTTGCCCGGGCCGGTGGAACGCGAAATGATTTTTTCGATTCACCTCAAAAAGCGGCAGCGGGAAAAAGAGAGGTTCGATATGGGGCGTTTGGTGACTGCCGCAGAAGGTTTTACTGGGGCCGAGATCGAGCAGGCTGTGATTTCCGGCCTGTATGCGGCCTTTGCCGATAAGAAGGAATGCAGCACCGAGCACATCATCGCGGCCATGAAAACCACTCAGCCGATTTCGGTGGTGATGCGGGAACACGTCGAGCGGCTGCGGGCGTGGGCGCGGGGGCGCTGCGTGATGGCGGATTGAGTAAAAAAGTAGGTTATGCTTTAGCATAATGTACTGGACTACAAAACCATCTTTTTTTAATGGTTTTTTTATGAACAGACTCAAGATTTACTGCTGGCTGCTTGTCGGCTTGGGGCTAGTCACCCTTTTCATAGGCACTGCAATGATACTTAGTGTGCCATATGCCGCCGCTGATGCACTTGCAGAAGCAATCCAAGGCGCGAAAAACTCTGAAGAAGTGCGATCACGTATCGTGGAGTATTATCACTCCGTTAGCACGATACATTTTCTGCTATTTTGCGGGCCAGGAATCGCAGTTCTTATCCTTGCAGCGCTCGGCCTAAAAGATATAAAACAATTGTCCAGAAATTAGGTTATGTTGAAGCATGTTTTTGTCATTTGTAAGATCAAGCAAATGGAAGATGACAAGGTTGGAGATGTTGAATCGAGTAGCGCGGGTAAAAAAGAGCAGTCCCGGTTGCGAATTCGCAAGTTGCGCTGGATTGCATGCGCTATGCTTGCTCTTTCTGTTTATTTCTATACCACTGGCACAGAAACCATGAAGTGGCAAGCGATTTTGGGGGCAATAGGCGCAATCATTGTCTTTGTTTTTTCATTTCTGGTCGATCTAAAACGCGAAGAATAAAATGGAGTATAGCCATATCTTCGTGCCCTCCGTGCCTCCGTGGTGAATGGCCCAGTCTAGTTTATTTGCCGATTGTCCGATATTCTATACTACATGTTCACTCCTGCCGAAATTTTGGGACCATCGGGACGCATTGCCGCGCGGTTGACGAATTACGAGGCGCGGGCGGAACAGCTTGCGATGGCTGAGGCGGTGGATCGGGCGATTCGAGAGAAGCATCATTTGGTGGTCGAGGCGGGCACCGGCGTGGGCAAGAGTTTTGCTTATCTGGTGCCGGCTATTTTGGCGGCGGCGGGGGAACAGCGGAAAGAATTGGGCGGAGATGATGCATACGATGATGAATCGCCCGGAAAATCACCTGCCCGCCCTCACCCTAACCCTCTCCCAAAGGGAGAGGGGACTAGTAATAAAACTCTCCCGACCGCTGGCGCGGTGCCCGGAGAGGGGACTGATTCGGATGAAAAACGTTCGCCGCGGGTGGTTGTGGCCACGCATACTATCAGTCTGCAAGAGCAGTTGATGGAAAAGGACTTGCCGTTTCTTAATAGCGTCATTCCCCTGGAGTTTTCGGCGGTGCTTGTGAAGGGGCGGAGCAATTACATCAGCTTGCGGCGGTTGAAAAACGCCATGGAGCGGATGTCGAGCCTGTTCGACGATGACGAAGAGTTGGAGCAGCTTAGGGAAATAAACAAATGGTCGAAAAAAACCACGGACGGGTCGCTGGCCGATCTGGATTTCCGCCCCATGTCCTCGGTTTGGGATGAAGTGGCCTCCGATCATGGCAATTGCATGGGCCGGCAGTGTCCGACGTATGCCAAGTGTTTTTACTATCAGGCCCGGCGACGGATGCAGCATGCGCAGATTCTGGTGGTCAATCACGCCTTGTTTTTTTCCGACTTGGCCTTGCGGATGCAGAACG
>JBEKSO010000446.1:0-7148 GCA_049516935.1 Thermoguttaceae bacterium | reverse complement strand
CCGGCCGGATCAGCGATGGCCCGGCCGGGAGCAGATCGATTTACGGTGTAATATCGAAAACGGCAGTCTCACCTACCGCGGAAGCGTCCGCCGCCGCCACCGCCGCGGCGAGGCCGGTCGGTTTTGGGCCGGGCCTCATTAACGGTGATCGCCCGGCCGCCGATTTCCTTGAGGTTCAGGCCTTTGATGGCCTCGGCGGCCTGGTTGCCGTCGGGCATTTCCACAAAGGCGAAACCGCGCGGGCGTCCCGTTTCCCGATCCATGATAATGCTCACGTTGGAAACCGCCCCGAATTCGCCAAACACCTGGCGCAGGTCGTCTTCTGTCGCTTCATGGGCCAAATTGCCCACATAGATACTCGTCATAACACTTACCCTTATAAAAAAGTGAAAGACTCACTCAAAACGCCATGTATTTGATAAAAAAACCCCGCCGCACGCTGTAAAGCGAAACGGCGGGGCCGGAACAGAGAAGAGGCCGATGATAAAATGATCCGTTCCTGATAATATATCCACATATGCTGACAATCTACAACAATTATCAGCACTGTAAAAAGCCCCCCTGGGCACACATTAAGTTTTTTGACGGTAGATTACGATTTCGATACCTTGATGATAACCATTATTGCAAAAATGTACAGGGTCTGAATGCAAAAAAAAGTTGTGAATAGGCGACGAAAATTGAAAACATGCTTAAAAATGTAATTTTTCAGCGATAGCCGGCCCCCCATTGGGATTTTTAATATCGCGGGTCACAAAAATATAGCTGCCTAAATTGCGCATACTTTCCACTCTAATTTAGGGTGTGCATGATTGTTTTTGTCGTTTTTTAATATTTGATTTGCGGTATTTTTTACAAATCGAGACATGGAAATGTTATCCGAATATATGGCCGTTTGTGAAAAGGCGCTTCGCGTAGGCGGCGACACTATCGGCGCCTGGGCCGGTCAATTCGACGTCAGAAAAAAAGGTCCAGCCGATCTTGTAACTCAAGCCGATCTGGAGTCTCAACAGGCAATCAGCCGAATTATATGGGGTTTTTTCCCCGACCACGCCATAATCGGCGAGGAAGACGCCGGTCTATCGGTAGATGCAAATGACCATTTGCATGGCTCGGAATATCGCTGGATCGTGGACCCGTTGGACGGCACGGTTAATTTTGTGCATGGAGTGCCGCATTACGCCGTGTCCTTGGCCCTGGAGCGAAAAGGTGAATTGTTGGTCGCGGGCGTGCTGGATCCCATCCAAAACGAATGTTTTACCGCGGCGGCCGGCCAAGGGGCCCGGCTCAATGGCCGACCGATACAAACCAGCAATGTTGCAGCATTATCGGAAGCCCTGGGCGTGGCAAGCTTTCCACCCAATGTCCAGAGGGATTCACTCGATTTGCTGGTTTTTTCACGGGCTGTATTTCACTGCCAGGCCGTTCGCCGCTCCGGTTCGACGGCCTTGAACCTGGCTTATCTGGCTGCCGGCCGATATGATGTTTTTTGGAACTTTTCCGCTAATATCTGGGATGTAGCGGCCGGAATATTGCTGGTGCGCGAGGCAGGCGGCGCCATATGCAGTCCGGAAGGCAAAGAATATAGTCTTGACCAAAGACCTTTTCTGACCGCAGCCAATCCGGCGCTTCTTAGCGAATTGCGGGAAATCGTTTCTGCTGCACTGAAAGAGGGGATTGTGGATAGTTGATATTGGTTAGTGGGTATGGATTAAGGTGGGTATCCGTTGTCTATTGCCCCCTTATTTTCTTCTTACCGAGGAATTACACTATTAATTACTTACTTTTAGTTACTTTTCCGGCTTGTTTTTCAACCAAGCCTGCCTGTGCGTTAAAATAGGAATTCTTGTCAAAGTCTGTCGGCAAGTACATTGGAGAGAGTGCATTGCACAATCGCAGGATTTGTGGGATAGCAACGACATGTCTAATGTCGCTGTGCTGGACTTTTTTTGTTTACTCGCAGGAGGGAACGACCAAGGCGCCGGCGTCGGAAAAAGCTCCGCCTGTCGAGTCAATGCCCGCACCAACCGCAGAGCCGCCGGCAACAAAAGTCGAGGAGGTTCGGCCTTCGGTATATTATTTGCCTGACAAGCAAGGCAACCTCCAGGCGGTTCTGGATTTCAATTATGAAGACTTTATCGAGTTGTACAAACTCAAGCAGCGGCTGGCGGAGCGCGAGGCGTTGCCGCGTTACAGTATTCAACGCATGTCGATTAGCGGTGCGGCGGGAAGCGAAAATGCCGAACTGACGATCCAATTTCAAATCATGATTCGCGACGCGGATTGGACGCGAGTGCCGTTGCGTCTGGATCAAGGATTGCTTCGCGAGCCGGCGCAATATCAAGGACCGGGCGAGCAGTTTGTGCATTTCGACGGCAACGGCGAGGGATACGTCAGTTGGATCCGCGGGAAAAAGGAAGGGCTACACGAAATCACGCTTAAAATGCTTGTGCCGCTGAGTCCGGCCGGCGAAGAAAAAAAGCTTAGGATATTCACGCCCCGGGCGGCCGCTTCGGAAATGAAATTAAAAATTCCCGAGCCGGGCGCGGTGGGAACGGTTTCCGAAGGGGCCACCCTGCTTCCGCCGTCCGCCGCCGAGCAGGACGGAACTCTGTTTACGGCATTGGGGCTGGGCGGTGAATTTCAGTTGGCCTGGCATAAGGCCGAAGCCAAAATAGTCGAGGTTCCCGCGGTTCTGGAGGCGACCGGGAATATATTAATCCGCCTGGACGGTCAGGGCATCATCAGCGATGCGACGCTATCGGTTCACAGTTACGCATCGCCGTTCGACAGGTTTGTCGTGCGATTGCCGGCCGACGCGGAGATCTCGCCCTCTAGTGGGCCGGGTTATTCGATTGTGGCGCTGGAAGGAAAAAAGGAGGATGCCGGCCGGCCGGCCCTGGTCGAAGTCCGATTGAATAAAAAAACCACGGGCCCGGTAGAGGTTCACTTGTCGACGCGGCGGAACTTCACTAAGGAACAGCCGCCCGAGGGCTTCGATCTGGCTGGTTTCGAGGTTCTGGGAGCGGCGCGGCAATGGGGCACGATCGCCGTGTCGGTCGGCAGCGACCGGCAGGTCGTGTGGGGGCCGCAGCATGGCGTGCGGCAGACCGATCTATTGCCCGAATCGCTGCACGGCGAAGGCATCGTGGCCGGTTTTGAATATTCTTCTTATCCTTATACGCTAACGGCCGGCCTGGCCCCGCGAAAGACGCGGATCAATGTCGATCCGGAATACGTATTGCTTGTCGGGCAAGACCGCATTGAATTGGAGGCGAAATTATCCTGTTTTATCCGCGGGGCAAAGGTCAATGTCTTGCACCTGGCGATGCCCGATTGGGAAATCGACGAGGCCGGGCCGGAAAATATCGTAGCCCAAGACGGCATCGATCGCGACGAAAAGCATGTGGTTTCGATTGCTTTGCGCCAGCCCGCGTCGGGAAAATTGGAGTTACATTTTCGCGGGCACAAAATGTTGGATAAATCTCCCGCCCATGAAACTTCCCGAACGGCAGCAAGACGCGCTTTATTATCGCAGCGAAGGCAATAGGGCCGTTTTCGCGGCCCGGATGCAAGTGCATCCCCGCCGGATAACCCTGGATGCGGCGAACTACGTCCATCTCGAAGCGGACACGGCGAAAGTGGTGCAAAAGTTCGGATATTCCATCGCTTATGAAGCAGTGGATCATCTGCTGTTGGACGTTCCGCAGACGCTCATTGGAGCAAACCGCGTAGAAATCCAGCACAATGGGAAGCCTTTGACCGCCAAAATCGTCACCGAAAGCCCTGAAGGTCCAATTCCCGCCGGGATGGTGCGGATGCGGGTGAGTCTGCCCGAGGCATGCATTGGCCGGTGCGAGCTCACGGTTCGATACACTGCCGGCATGCCGGCGCTGGAACTATCGACTCGAACGTCTTGGAGCGTGCCCCTGGTCATGCCCGTCGATGCCGAGGCGAGTGATAACAAGTTATATCTTACAGCCGCGCCGGGCATTAAGATCATCAGTGCGGGCGATGCCTGGAATTCATTGTATGATGAAGAGAACGACCTTATCCAAACCGGCTTGGATATGGGATTGGAACTCCAAGCGGATAAATGCTGGGAAAGTCTTAATCTGGAACTGGAGCGGGAAAATCGCTTTGTAAATAATACGACGGTGGTCGAGCGGGCGTGGATTCAAACCTGGCTCAGCTCTTCCGCCCGGCAAGATCGAGCCGTTTTTCAATTCAGCAGCAATCAGAAAAAGCTGTTTTTTCATTTGCCAGGCGGGGCGGTGCAGGAACAGATGCTGGCAATGCTCGACGGCAATCGCGTGGAGGCGCAAGCGGCGGGTGAAAACCGGTTTTCACTCGCCCTGCCCGGCGAGGGCGAAATCCACTCTTATCTGCTCGAGTTGCACTATCATTTCCCGGGTCAGCGGCCCGCGCAGGGATTGTTATCGTTCGATTTCCCGCGATTGGGTTCCAACGTATGGACGCGGCGGATGTATTGGCAGCTTATTTTACCGCAAAATGAACACGTGCTGATCAATCCGCCGGGATTCGACCGCGAGTACTACTGGAAATGGAGCGGATATTTTTGGGGCCGCGAACCGGTTTTAAATCAAACGCAATTGGAAACCTGGATGGGCACGCCCGTGCACGCAGTTTTGCCCGAAGGCGCGGGAGTATATTTATACGGCAACTTGGGCAATGCCGATCATGCCGAATTGCGGACCGTGGGGCGGACGTTGATAGTAGCTATCGCCTCGGGGGCGGCGCTGGTGCTCGGGCTGCTTTTGATTTACGCGCCGATAGTCAGGCATCCTTTCAGCCTGCTTGTGATCAGCCTGGTTTTATTGAGCCTGGCCATGATCTACCCGGAGCCGGCGGCAATGATAGCCCAAGCCTCGGGATTGGGGCTGGCATTGACGCTTTTGGCCGGCATGTTGGAGCGAAGCATGGCGCGGCGCCGCAAAAAGTTCGCATTTAAAGAATCGTCCAAGAAGATCAAGGAATTGAGTTCATCGCGAACTCGCCTGCCGCCCACGCCTCCGGCATCGACGGGATCTTCCACCAAAGCGCTGCCGGCCGTATCGCAATCTCCTCTACAGGGGCCGTCCCCATGAGTCGTCCAACGCGGTTTAGATTTTCGCATAACAATGTATTCCGCACACGCAGTGCGCGGGGACGGCACACGGAGTGTGCCTGCTACATTATGCGGGACCGACACACGGAGTGTGCCGTCTACATTAAGCGTTTCTACTGCACAATAACGAAATGTGCAGTTATGCTCTTTTCGGCGATAGCGCTGTGTGCCGCATCGGCGGCGGCAAAGGCCGAGGATCCCGCGGGCCCGGCGGAATTGCATTACCGCCGCGTTTACGCCCCGGCCAATCGGGTGAACGACTGGCCCACGGGCGAAGGCAAGTATTTGCCTTTGGAATCGGATGAATTTCAGCGATTGCTGGGCCTGGTTCGAAGCGGCGGGCCCGAAGTTCGGAGTTCCTTTGTTTCCCGAATTGCGGCTGCGGAATATCAGGCCGAACTGAGCGGCGAGCAACTATTAAGAGGCCGGGCGAGATTGGAAATTACGCACTCCGGCCAAGCGGCGGGGATGATGTCATTAGAGCCCTGCAACGCGGCGATCAGTAAAACCGTTTGGGATTTGCCGGGCCAAGACGCTAAAACCGAGGCAAAAAAACCGGTTTTGGGATCCGGCGCCGGCGGCAAGTTGCAAGTTCTGGTGGAACAAAGTGGCAAGCTTGGTTTCGATTGGTCTTTGGCCGGCCAGCGCGAGGCCGGCGAGGCCATCGAATTTTCCTGTGAATTTCCCGCTTGCCCGGCGAGCGCATTGCGGCTCGACCTGCCCGAGAACTTGACTCCGACAACGGACAAAGGCGTCGTATCCGGCGGTGAAGCGGCGGTTGAGGGCCGCCGCCGATGGCGCATCGATTTAGGCGGCAACAGCCGATTTCATCTGCGCCTTGCCGTGGCTGGCGCTGTTTACGCGCGGCCGCCCTCGGCATTGCTCGGCGAATCGAGAGTATATGACTTTTCGCCCCGCGGGATCGACCTGTCGGCCCAATGGAAGATCCGGGCTCATGGTGAACCGCTGGAAAAAATCAGCGTTTTATTGGATCCGGGCCTGCAACTGGCCGCTGCACATCTGGGTGAGACCGCCCTGCCCTGGACAATCGAAGCATTAAGCGGCGATGGCGGGTCGCGGGCCGTTTTAACATTGCCCGATCCGATCAAAGACGGCGAGCAAATCCTGCGCCTGGGGGCATCGGCGGCGTTGACTGTCGATCGTCCTTGCCGATTGCCGCGAATGCGACCGGAAGGGCTATTCTGGCAGGAAGGCGGGATTACGCTGATCGTTCCCGATCCGCTGGTCATCGAACGGTTGACACCAGTCGATTGCAGCCAAACGGCCGTCGGTCCATTGGCCGAGCCGCGAGTTGGCGAGTCGCTGCAATTCCAGAATTTCAGCCCGGAGGCCACGATCGAACTCACCCTGGCCCGCCGCGCTGTGGGGGTGCGACTGGCGACGGGTACGGCCGTGGAATTGGGCGCCGGGCAAATGACCGCCCGAGTGACGGCCGATCTGCGTTCGGATGATGTGGGGCAAAACACCCTGGAAGCGGATGTGGCCAATTCGTGGATAATCGATTCGGTGGAAACAACACCCGCCGAGTCGCTGGCCGATTGGAGCCTGGAAAATCAGCCCGGCAAACAAAGAAAGTTGCTCATCCGTTTATCCAAGGCCACCTCGCCAAAGCAACCTTTGCGCTTGGTGATAAACGCGCGTCGTTTGCGAACGTTCCTCGTGCACCAATGGAGCGTGGGCGATTTGCTTCCTTTGCGGTTCACCAATCCAGCGGAAGACAAACGTCTGGCGGCCATTCAGGCTGTCGATCTTTACGATCTGAAACTCAGCAACGCCGAAGAGCTGACCCGGCTTGCCGCGCGAGATCTCAGCCCGCGCGAGCGGGAACTTTTTGCGATGCCGCCCGCGGGTCTGCTTTTCGAAGACAACGCCGGCGCAGCCGCGTTGGAAATAGCCCTCGGTGCGCGGAAACCGTCTTTTTCCGGCGAGGCGCTCGTCGAAGATGTCGCGGGTAACGATCGGTTGCGGGAAAATTTCATATTGCGCTTAACGCCTGAAT
>JBEKSO010000445.1:0-3684 GCA_049516935.1 Thermoguttaceae bacterium | reverse complement strand
CCGGTATCGCATATAGACGCCGCACAGCACGAAGGCCGTAAAGATCATGACCGTCATTGCCACGGCCCGCATAATTTTGTAATGCATGGGCCGCCCGGCCAGCATGGAGGCGTATTCGAGTTGGAGCAAATGGATCTGCTCGGGTTCCAGTGGTTTACCGGCCTCGGCCAGGGTGCCTCCGGCAAGGTAAGGATCTTTTACCGGTTCCACGGCATTGACGGCGTTTTTGATCGCCTGCTCGGTTTCCTTGGAGTCGATTTTAAGAGTAAAAGTTGAGGCGAGCTGAGGGCGCAGCCAGGCGAATAATCGATCGGCTATGTCTTTGTTATCGAGATGATTGCGCAGACTATCGCGGATCGCCGTGCCGTCGCCCAGCAGCACGTCGGCGACTTTGACGATTTGCAGGGGCTTGGCTTGCCCGACGGGGTGCACTGAAATTTCGTCTTGATTTCCTTCGCCCGGCTTTTGAGGCAATTTATCGATCAAGCCGTGTTGTTCGTAGGGCCCCAAGACCGCCTCCAGGACCTGTTCCAGGTCAATTTTGTCCGTGCCCGCAAATGCGGAACGAAATTCCTGGAACTGTTCTTCCGGTGTTTTTTCCTCGCTTTGCGCTTCGCCGGCAGTGGCGGGCAACTCGAACTTTTTCCAAATTTTGGGATCCACGTCCTTCAGCGCGGCCGCGGATGTAATTTCGAGAATAGTATTTCGCAAACGGGCTCGAAGTTGTATAAGCGGCTCGGCATCTTGCTCGTATACGTATCGTACCTGGCTGAGAGCGCGCAGTTGAGCAATCTCGGTGGCATTAGGGTTTGGATTTGTAAACGGCGCGCGGGCGACGATGTTGCGCGAGGGTGTATAACCCGTGCGATATTCAAAAGGCGGATTCCAGCCCTCGATCACAAAGCACATCGCCGCCGAGGCCAAGAAAATCAGGCCGATGCGGGCAAGGGAATCGCGGGTGCATAAAGTCGCCAATACCCGCTCCCACAGTCCGGGAGGCAATTCCAGGGCCGCTACTCGATCCGATCGCGTGCGTATTGGATTACCGAAAGGCATATTATACCAATTTCAACATAAAATGCGTTTTGCCGCGTGTTTACGCTACGCGAAAACAGGCTGCATTATCAATAAACGCGCATTTTTTAGTGGGAAACCGTAGTAAAGTCATTCATCAGCGACGCTTCTTGGAACGTTCGTCGTAGGCATCGACTATCCGCTGCACGAGCGGATGCCTTACGATATCCGCGAGGCTCAACGATACCGCGACGATTCCCTTTATACCCCGCAGCCGCGCCAAGGCGTCGACCAGGCCGCTGCGGGTATGGGGAGGCAGATCAATTTGCGTAATGTCGCCGGAGACCACGATTTTCGAGCCGGCGCCCATGCGGGTCAAAAACATCTTCATCTGTGAAACCGTGGTGTTTTGCGCTTCATCGAGGATGATAAAGGCTTCGTTCAGCGTGCGCCCGCGCATGTAGGCCAGGGGTATCACTTCGATCAAGTCTTCCTCGGTGTATCGCTTGATAAGGTCGTGGTCGATCATCTCGTGCAGGGCGTCCATCAGGGGCCGCAGATAAGGATTGATCTTGGCCTGCAAGTCGCCGGGCAAATAGCCCAGGCTTTCGCCGGCTTCGACCGCCGGGCGCACGAGCACGATCTTGCGGACAGTTTCCTTTTTTAAGGCCGAGGCAGCCATGGCCACGGCCAGGTACGTCTTACCCGTTCCGGCCGGACCGTAACAAAATACTATGTCGTTTTGACGGATAGCATCGACAAATCGGGCCTGGCCGGGCGACTTGGGGCGAATCTGCCGTCCGGGTTTGAAAACCTCGATGGGCGGGGTTTCCGTGGGCAGATGACCGTTTAACACCGCGCTTAAAACCAGCGATACGTCGTCCGACTCCAAAGATCCATGCCGATTGGCATAGGCTTGCAGGCGCTCTAAAACCTCGGTGGCGCGTGCCACCGCCTCAGCCGGGCCGTCGATTTGAACAACTCCGTCCTGGACCGTGATATTTACTCCCAGCGCGTCACGGATTTTCCGTACGTGTTGATCGCGGGCACCAAACAGCGTCAGCAGCGACTTGGAACTAATAACCGATATCGTTGTTTCACTCATCTTCAAATAGTATAAGCTTTATTCAAACTCGGATGCAACGTATCGCCGCTGCTTGGCATGATAAACCCCCCAATAAAGAAGTATAGAATAGCGATTAGTGCCACATCCAAAATCGCATACCCCACTAATGATATGGGGGGGATATTCCTCAATAACCGTCTTTGTCGGCAATGTATGTGTGGCAGTAAGGGCAAATGTGGGTTTGAGAAGGGATGTCCTTATTGCATTTTACACAACTTTTCCAGGGGGTTTCATGATGGGCTTTTTCAGGCCGGTGGGGTGCGGCTTCCTCAAGGTCTATGCCGCTGCCTATGCCGCTTGGAGAGGGCTGGGAAGGTCCGATGTAATCTAAAATTACATCTTCGGACAAGGATTTCTTTTCCGGGACTGGAATCGGGACATAAACATAGACCTGCCCTGCGCACAAAGGGCACAAGCCCGTTTTTCCCGCCATCGAGTTTTTAACTTTTAACTTATGCCCTTTAGGGCACGTCACTTGGATCGACATCGCACGACCCCCTTTTCTGGCCCATGAAAAACTAGGGGAATCCTTTACTCGATGCCGGATTCTATCCGCGTCTGACAAGCTCCTAAGAATGCATATCCGGCGACTTATACACAATAATGCACATCTATCGCATTACTTATCTTCGCCAACAGCTAGGATTGTGGGAACGTATGGATGAATTATTGATTAAGACAAGTCGTTTGCAGGCAAATAATACGCTTCCCAACAAACTTTATAATAACAATCCGAGTGCCGCCTGACTAGCCCCCATGTCTTGTTTCCACGGGAATACAAATGGGAGAAATGTTTTATGCGGCAGGGAGTTTACACGACCTTTCAGCCGGCCTATTGAAAAATCCAAAAGGCCCACCCCACTGGAGCGGCAAATAGAAGCGAATCCAGGACATCCAATACCCCCCCGAACCCGGGCATCCAGGCGCTGGAGTCTTTGCAACCTGCGTCGCGTTTCAAGAGTGATTCGGCCAGGTCGCCGAAAATACCAGCTATTGCCACTAATATGCCGTATGGAATCCATGACCAGGCCGAGCCCGGCGCGGAGCCGGTCACGTTCATTGAAGGCAATAGAAAATGCCAGCTTAACCAGGCCCCAAGGCAGGCGAAGAATATCGCTCCGACGGCCCCTTCCCAGGTTTTGCCCGGACTGATAATAGGCGTCATCTTGTGACGTCCCATCAATCGGCCGACCAGGTAGGCGCCCGTATCGCCCATCTTCACTACGATTATCAGCGAGACCAGCGCGCCTATGCCCCAGACCAATCGCAATTGCACGAGAAAACTCACGAGCAAGCCCAGGTAGATCAGGGCAAATGCCGACGCGGCCATGTTGGCTATCGCCCGGCCCGGTCTTTGGAAAAGGCGCATTTCGTTGACAAACAGGAGCAGTGTGCAAATCGTTAATGCCACAAACGGCCAGGAAACAAGCGCCGTCGCTTGTTGCCACGACAGGCGACCTTCGCCCGGCCACGGCCATAGATTCCACTTGGCCAAAATCAACGGAATCCAATTTGAAAGCAGGATCAACACGTTGCCGCAATAA
>JBEKSO010000444.1:0-3696 GCA_049516935.1 Thermoguttaceae bacterium | reverse complement strand
CTCACATCCCGCTTGGCTGCGGAAAAATACGCCAACCCGCAATGGAACGAATTGCTTTAATCTATATTAATCAACACGGAGGCACGGAGGTAAACTATAAAATAAGGAATTATAATCGCGGAACTGGAAATGTTAAGTTTAAGATCAATGAAATATTTTTTAAAATCCTTTATTCATGATTAATTGTTTTACACTCCGTGTTCTCCGTGCCTCCGTGTTGAATTTCTTTGGTGTAAAAGCGAACTATTATTATTTAAAGGCCAATTCGCAAACGTCTCCAGTTTTGAGGTCCACGGTTATCGTGCCATCGGTCTCTTGGGCAAGTTTTACAGATTGTCCGCCGATTCGCGCTTGGGCGATTGCCTGATTGTTTGGCGGGCGGATTTTGTGCCGACCGGCCACAAGTGCTTTAAGCGTTGCCGAGGTCGCCCGGCCGTCTTTCCATTGGATATCCACTTCCAGGCCGCCCCGGGCGCGGAGTCCTGTTACATGGCCCGTGGGCCAGGCTTTGGCTGGCCAGGCGGGCAGCAAGGCGATTTCGCCGGCATGGCTTTGCAGCAACATCTCCGCGATGCCGGCCGTGCCGCCGAAGTTTCCATCGATCTGAAAGGGCGGATGGGTGTCGAACAGGTTCGACAATGTCGATTTGCCGAGCAAGGCCGTCAGGTTTTCGCGGGCCTTGTCGCCGTCTTCCAAACGAGCGAAAAAGTTGATGATCCACGCCCGGCTCCAGCCCGTATGCCCTCCACCGTGTGCCAGGCGGAAATCGAGCGATTTTCGCGCGGCTTCGGCCAGGTCGGGCGTGCTATGCGGGGTGATCTGCCGTCCCGGATGCAAGCCGAACAAATGCGACATGTGCCTGTGGCCCGGATCGGCCTCGGCAAATTCGTGCGCCCATTCCATCAGCCGGCCGTCCGAGGCGATCTGCGGCGTGAGCAGTTTTTCCCGGGCCGCGCCCGTGCGTTTTACCAGATCGTCTTCTATGCCTAATATTCTGGAGGCCTCCAAAAAGTTGGTCAGCAGGTCCCAGATGATTTCCTGGTCCATGGCCGGCCCCATGCTGATGCCGACTTTTTTGCCGTCGGGCGCGATAAAGGCGTTTTCCGGCGAGTTTACCGGGCCGGAAACCAGTTTGCCGGTCTCGGGATCTTCGACCAGCCAGTCCAGATAAAATTCGACCGATTCTTTCATTATTGGATATGCGCGTTTGAGGAATTCCAGGTCGCCGGTAAAGGCATAATGTTCCCAAAGGTGCTGATCCAGCCAGGCGCCGGCCGCCGGGAACAATCCCCACGACGGACTTTCGCCCGGCGAGGTAAAGCCCCAGACATTCGTGATCGTGTGCACCACCCAACCATGGGCGTTGTAATGCACCTTGGCCGTTTTGGCGCCGGGAACGCGCAGGGAGTCGATAAATTCGAACAAGGGCTGGAAACATTCGGAGAGATTAGTCAAATCGGCCAGCCAGTAGTTCATCTGCAGGTTGATATTGACGTGATAGTCGCCGTTCCAAGGCGTTTTTACCCCTTCAGCCCAGATGCCCTGCAAATTGGCACACAGGCTGCCGGGCCGGGAACTGCCGATCAACAGGTAGCGGCCGAATTGAAAATAAAGCGCGGCCAACTGCGGATCGTCCGCCCCGCCCTGGACCGCCTTAAGGCGTTCGTCGGTGGACCAATCGGCGGCATCGGTGCGGCCCAAATCCAGATCCACGCGGCGGAAAAGTCTTTGGTAATCGGCCTGATGGGCCTTTAACAGATCGGCATAAGGTTTTTTCGCCGCGGCCGCAAGTTGATCGGCCGTTTTTTGCTCGGGCGGATCGCCGCGATAATCGGGCGGCTTTAGTTTGTAATCCGTGGCCGCGGCTAGCAGCAATATTGCGCTGTCGGCCCCCTCGACACGTAATTTATCGTCGTCGATGCTCAACTGCCCCCCATCGCAGATCGTCCGCAACCGGGCAACGTATTTCATGCCCGAGTCGCCGTCTCGGCCGTCGCTTAATTGACCGCTCATTACCAGGCCGTCCGGGCGTACAGGCCGGGTTATGAATCGTTCGGGCCGGGTAAGGGCCGCCGTGAAACTGATTTTGCCCGGCTTGTCGCAACCTAGGCGCACAACCAAAACCTGATCGGCCGCGCTGGAAAAAACTTCACGGGTGAAGGTTGCATCGCCTTGCCGATAACAAACCCGAACTACGGCCGAATCGAGGTCCAACTGGCGGCGATATTCGTCGGCCTGGCCGGGACCGTCGAATTTCAGCGTCAAATCGCCTAGGGTTTGGTACGAGCCGTAACGGCCCCCGCTGCCGCCCGGACCTTTGCACTTCAATTTTTTGTTGGTCAAAGCGTTTGCTTCGGCATATTTACCATCGAAGAGCAAGCGGCGGATTTCGGGTAAAGCAGCCAAGGCCTCGGGATTGTCGCTGTCCTGCGGGCCGCCCGACCACAGGCTGTCCTCGTTAAGCTGCAAGCGCTCGTCCTTTATGCCGCCGAAAACCATAGCCCCCAAACGGCCGTTCCCGACGGGCAAGGCCTCGACCCATTGCTTGGCCGGCTGGCGATACCACAGCAGCATGTCGTCGGCTGAATCGCCGGCAACGGCAAAGGCATCGCCAACAGCCATTATGACGATTAAATATTCAAAAAGACGCCGCCTTTTTCCGATCAAGAACCGGCTGAACATGGGCAAATCTCCTGGATGGATTAATGGACCGATCTATTGGGTATCTGGTAAAGAATGTCATATGAAAAGTCAGAGCCGGGGCGTGTCGCCCCGGTAATTCCGGGCCGACACGGCCCGGCTCTGATGGTAAAACGCGACATTTATTATCTGAGGCTCAATAAACTTGTTTTTCGTACAATTTCGCATTTTAACAGTATGGCGTTTTCCCGGACTCTCGCCTAAGCAAATAATCCCCCTTGATCTAACCCACAGGCATTATTCGCGCCGGGAAATTAGCGTGGTATCATTGGGGCTACATTTCAACCGTCGTCCCTGCAAATGGATATAATACCATATATGCCGCGAAAAGTAACATTGCCGCCGGAAGTCGCCGAATTCACCCCGGGCTCCAAGCCAGGCGGTTGGTGGCACGATTCGGACGACGCTTTGCGCATCGTTTGCGATCTTTGTCCGCGTGGTTGCGCGTTGCGGCCGGGCGATCGGGGGTTTTGCTTTGTCCGCGAGAATCGCGACGGGCAGATCGTATCCACAGCCTATGGCCGGAGCACTGGGTTCTGCGTCGATCCGATCGAGAAAAAACCGCTCAACCAGTTCTTTCCCGGCACGGCCGTGTTGTCGTTCGGCACGGCCGGCTGCAATCTGGGCTGCACATATTGCCAGAATTGGACGATGTCGCGATCCCGCGACGTGGAAGCCGCCTGCGAAACGGCCGATCCGGCGACCATCGCCTCCGCCGCCGTGAAACTGGGCTGCAAAAGCGTGGCATTTACCTACAACGATCCGATCATCTGGGCCGAATACGCCATCGACACGGCCAAGGCCTGCCGGCAAATGGGCGTAAAGACCGTGGCCGTCACCTCGGGTTATATCACCGATACGGCCCGGGCGGAATTCTACGAGCACATGGACGCGGCCAACGTCGATCTGAAAGGGTTCAGCGACGATTTTTACCGCCAATACTGCGCGGGCCGATTGCAGCCCGTGCTGGATACGCTCCGCTGGATCGCCCGGGAA
>JBEKSO010000443.1:0-3704 GCA_049516935.1 Thermoguttaceae bacterium | reverse complement strand
TATGCCATCCAGCGGACCGGCAATAAAGAGGCGTATATCTCGGCGTTTCGCAAGCTGGCAAAGCTCAACAAAGACGATCCGAATCCGCATCCGCTGGAAGTCTTTCTATTCCACAGCCACCCGCCCATCGCCGAACGGCTGGCCCTGGCGGAGGAATAAAGAAGGATGAGGGATGAAGGATGAGGGATGAAAAAAACCGCTTGCGGTTTCGCGATACTCAAATTGGGATTGAATTATACTCCAGTCCCAAATCGAAGTGCACCAAAATAATGCCGATTGTCCATTCTACTCCCCGTCAGGCGACTCTTGCTGTGGCTCCGGCAAAGGTAAATTAGTGCCGTAACCCACCGTTCTTCCGTCCTCCAATTGCACTGAATAGTAGTATGCGGGCGGGTCGGTGGATTCATCGACCTTAAAAAGTTTGTATTTGCCTCGACTAATGGCCCTCTTCGTCTCTTGCCACTGCTGGTCTGCCTTTTCCTGAGTGAAATTCGGGTCATCGGAAGCAATCGCCGTGGCTGATCCCCAATATGTTACTTTCTCGGTTCCATTGGGCAAAACAGTCTTGATGACCTCGGGTTCGGCAGACTGTTCGACGATAAAGAACTTAAAATAAATTTGTTGCGCCGCAAAACCTAAGGCGGCCAGAAGCAGGATGGTGCAGCAGGCGGCAATCGCCAATTTCCATTTTTTGGTCTTCATAATCGGTCTTTCATTTTGCGAGGTTTGCAAAAGTTTCGCCTTGAGGTCGGACCGATGAGAACCGGCTGTGACATGAGATCTTGGAACATTCAGCAAGATCTTTTCAACGTCGTTATCGTTCATCATGGTCCTTAACCTCCCACTGCTATTGTGAATGCCGCGAAATGCGAAAAGTTGCATCCTGCTCCATAATTCCCTTGAGTCGCCTTATTGCGCGGTGGATCAGCGATTTCACCGTACCCAACCGTTTTCCCAATACCTGGGCAATAACTTCGTAGGAAAGTTCCTCGAAATACCGGAGCACAATTACGCTCCGATAGCGCTCTGGAAGCCGGCCCAGCATCTCGTGGAGCCGCGCACATTGTTCCATTTTCTCCCCGAGCGAATCGCCGGCTTCGATTGTCGGCGAATCGAAATATATCCGGCCATCCGCGTGTGCATCGACCCTGGCGGTCGCGGTTTTGCGCTTCCTCGATTCCGACCGCCAGTGCATGCGTATCTCATTGGTGGCGATACTATAGAGCCAGGCGGAAAAACTGATGCGATGCCGATAACCCCCAATCGCACGAAAGGCCTTGAAAAACGTATTCGAGGTAAGCTCTTCAGCAATGGCCAGATTGAGCGTGCTTCGATAAATATAGTTGAGGATTCTTTGATAATGCGATTCGAAAAGCCGGCCGAAAGCCTCGGGTGCGGTCTTGGCTCGCTCGATCAGTGCGGCCTCGTCGTCCCCGGCATCGGCTTGCGGCGCCATATTGTCGGGCGATTCGCCGCTTATGCCCAGTTCTAGAAAACTCACTTCTTTAATCGTTCCCTTGTGGGGGGGCTTTATGCGGATTCTATGACCATTATCACATGAAATAATAATGCCGCCAACAAGAAAAGGTTGCACAATGGAGCATCAGACTTCCAGATACTCTTCCACTGCCTCGCGGAGCACGTCGCGGTCGGGATCCACGCCGGTCCATAGCTTTACGGCCAAGGCGACTTGCTCGATGAAAATGCTCAAACCGTCCACGGTTTTGCAGCCCCGTGTAGCGGCTTCCTGCAAAAGCCGCGTTTGCGGCGGATCGGTAGTTACATCGGCCACAAGCAATTCCGGCCGCAAACTGTCATAGATCAGCGGAACCAGGGCATCTTCATCTTGCCGCCCGATCGATGTGGCATGAACGAGCACGTCCGCCTCCGCCGGCACAGCATAATCGCCTTGCCACGGCACGGCCGAGACTGGAACCCGGCACTTGGCGTCCATAAGGCTAAGCAACTCATTTTCTCGCGATTCGCTGCGATTTACTATGGTAATCGCAGCCACGCCCGAAGCGGCCAATTCCAAGGCGGTCGCCTTGGCGAGCCTTCCGGCCCCCAAAAGCACGAATCGCTTGCCGGCCGGTTCGACGATGCGCCTGATTGCCTGCAATACGGCTTTGCCTTCCAGATTGTCGCCCAGCAGAGCGCCGCCCCGGCGAGTGAAAATATTAACCGCTCCCACGGCGGCCGCGGTTTCGGTCGTGCCATCCAAAAGCGGAATAACAGTTTGCTTGTGCGGATCGCCGAAATGTCCGCCGTAAAAGCCCAACGCCTTTAGCCCACGGATTGCATCGCCCAGATCTTCCCCGCCGACTTCGAAGGTAAGATACCGCCAATCGAGATCGTGATGCGCAATGGCCTTTTCGATCAAGTACTGTGTGGGATTCCCGCTCACGGGTTGGGCCAACAAGGCGAGAATCGAGGGCACCGAAGAACTAGTCAAGGCTGAAACCTCACTTGGCAATACGCAATTTTTCCCATCGCATCGCCACTATTTTCACCCCAAACCGCCAAAAAAACAACCACCCCCAAGGTAAAGATTCACGATTTGTAATGTAGCAGGCACACTCCGTGTGCCGTTGGCGATGTGTTATTAGTATCGATACACTTCAGGCGGACGGCACACGGAGTGTGCCTGCTACATTGATGGGGAATCTACGCGAACGATTACCCCCCAAGATTGTGCAAGATGAGTCGCGCGGAATAAGTATTGTTTTCCTGTTTTTTCCGGAACAAATCGGCAAACAATTATACCTTTGCGGTTTCTTCGCTTTGTCGGGCGAGTTCCAGGCGCAGCAGGCGGATTTTCTGCTCGTATTGCATCCGTGCGACATGCCACTGTTGGGATTCTTCCTCGAAGCGCGTTTGTTGCTGCAAAAGAGCCTGTTCCCGGGCGATTAGCATCGAGGCCTGCTGTTTGGATTCTTCCCGACTGGCGTCCATCCGGTTCTCGAATTGTCGCTTTTGCTCGATGAGATTGCGGTATTGTTCGACTAATTGATCTCGGATGCCTTCGAGTTCTTCTTTTTGCTTGAGCAATTCGGCATTGGCCAGCCGATACTGTTCGGCCAGGCGGTTGCGGATCCGGCCCAAGTGATGGGTCAATGCGTCCGGCGGGGCGGCGGCGGAAAGTTTTATCCACAGTTCCTCGGTGGCCAGGCGGATTTCCAACGTCTCCCGGTGCATCTGCTGCAATTCCGCGCGAAGCTCCACCAGCCCGGCGCGGCATCGATCCGCATGTTTGCCGCGTCGTTCCAGGACCTGTTGTTTTTTTCCCAGTTCGGCCAGGGCTTGACGCTGCCGAGCAATCAGGTACTGGCGTTCTCGGTGGATTTCTTCGCGCAGTTCCCGGCGCTGGGCCGTTAATTGCTCCTGGAATTTTTGGGTTTCTGCCTGGGCCTGGGCAAGGCGATTTTCGGCCTCTTCCAGTTGGCGCTGCCGCTGGTCGTTCAGATTCGACGCTTGCCGGGCGGATTGCGCGTTTTCCAGGGTATGACCGGCCGAACGGGCTGCAAACTCGGATTCGGCCCCGGTTTTTCGTTTCAATGCAGCGTCGGCCGCGGCCAATCGCTCCAATCGCTCCAAGATTTCCTTTTCCCGAATGTCCAACTCTTGACGGTGCAGTTCCTGTTCGGCCTCCCGTTCGGAAAAGTACAACCGCTCTCTGCGCAGATCGGTTTCCAACTGGGCGATTT
>JBEKSO010000442.1:0-3727 GCA_049516935.1 Thermoguttaceae bacterium | reverse complement strand
CAACTTCACCCCGCGGGGCGGCGGCTGGAGGTTCATGCCCAAACATTTCATGCGATAGTCGGCCGCTACCAGGACCTGGGCAAAATGGCTTGTTACGGGCACACCCTGCACAGTGATCTGCTGCATTCCCATGGCTTCCGCAAGTCCGGCCGCTGCTTTTTGTGGCGTAGGTTTGCTGTTCATGAATTGTTTAAAGCGGGCTACTCCTTCGGGCGTGGGATCGATGGAACAAGTAATCCCGCCTTGAGCGGCGGCTTGTGCAGTTCGCAGGGCGACCAGCAGGTCATCCAGCAGCATCACGGGCCTGCCCGTGGTAACGCCCACCATGTTGCCCCGGGCGTCGACTTTCCAACCCTCGCCGGGCCCGACCAGGATAATGTCTTTTTGCTCGGGATAAACAAAGATATAACGAATTTGTTGCAATCCGGCAAGAAAACGGATGTCGTCGGGCAACGGCTTGCCCGATTTCGTGGACTGTTCGATTGCCGCTTCCAAACGCCTAAGCGACACTTTGCGGGAGTCGGAGAAGACATTCAGTCCCTCCGGCACTTTTTGCAGGGCCTCGGCGCGAAGCTTTGCCAACTGCCCCAAGGCATCGGTCTGCACGTTTTCCAGCACGCCTTGGGCGTCTATCGCCACGCCGCCGATCGGTCTGGCGACAATCGTTCCGCCGACGCCCCCGCCCCCGCCTGTATTAGTATTATTGGTGACATTTACTGTTGGCGCTGCTGGCGCCGCGGCGGCTTGACCCAGGGTTATGGTGGGAAATAAAAATACTATCATCGCCAGGATGATAAAAATCCGGCAAAACATTCGACAGGCCAAAAGTCTTCGGCAGATCATTTGAATGCTCCCAAAGGTATTTAAGGTTTTTTGAAATTATATAAAGGAGCGCTGTCAAAATGAATCTTGGTTCATATCAGAGGGCGCTTTGTGGTCGTGGACGGCATAAAATCGTTCATCTTATATATGATCTTATAGCCTAATCCCGTTGGGTCAAAATTGCAAGAAAAACTCGATTAAGATACAAAAGGTCGCAATTAATGGGGGGTTATGCTTATTGTTTCTCTCAATTTTTGATGCTCCTTTCCAACCAAACCAAGATTTTTGTGGGAAAACGTGGCATGCGCGGCGACAAGGGCGACAAGCGTTAAATTAAGGATGAACTTGAAATAGTCGATCGACGTAACATATTGTCGTATAACATATTACAATAAATCCGCGGTTTTCAACCTCCTCCCGGACCGGATTATAGCGAACTAATTTGCCAATGGCGGGCTTTCCATGCTCATGGATTCATATCGCATTATTCAGTAACTTTTTACATAACTTGGCTTTTAGCATATTGCATAACACTGCCCAACGTGGGTAATTTAGAATTAGAGTGTGCGATTTTGCTACAGTGTCTGATCCCGAGTATATTTGCAAACCCTCCATAGGGGGCAATTGAGTGGCGCAGTTAGCATATCTGGTCATACGTGAAGGGAGTAAGTGGAGCGATGTCTTTCGGCTCGTGCCGGGACAATCGGTGATCATTGGCCGCGCACCCACTAACCAGATCGTTATCAAGGATGAACGCTGCAGCCGCATGCACGTGGAAGTTTTCATGTCCGCCGGACAATGGACCCTTCGGGATCTGGACTCCCGCAACGGCACGATCGTGGGCAATGAAATGGTCGTCGGCGACTGGACTTTAAAACCCGGCGACGTGATCCGAATCGGACACACGCAATTGGTTTTCGTGCATAAGCTGTCCGACGCGTTTTCGGACTCGAGCACTCTGGTTCGCCGCAGCTCGCCCGATACGGCGCCGATCGGGGAAGGTCCTGAAGAAGCTTCCAGCGTGCTTACCACCGGCGAACCGACCACGATTACGCATCGCCGCGTGCAAACCAAATTTCTCATCCCCGGCGAGGAAGAAGAGACCGGCGTATCGAAGATCGGCCGGGCCGCGGCCAAGCTCTGCCGGCTGGCATTCGAGCTGGCCAAAGCACCCGACGTCACTTCTCTGGCCGAGATGGCCCTCAAAGGTCTGGCCGAAGGCACTTCCACCGATTCCGGGGCGGTGCTGATGGTGCCCCGCGATTTTCAAGGCGAACCCAAGGGCGAGGACGTGGAAATCGTCGCCGCCCGCAGCACGTCGCAACACAAGTATCATCGCGTGTCGAACTTTCTGGCCTCGACCGTGATGCGCGAGGGAGAGGCCGTCATGGCCCGCAACGTGATGGGCGACAGCGCACTGGGCAACCGCGACAGCCAGGGCGAAATCCTCGCCACCAGCGTGATCTGCGCGCCGATTCGCCGCGGGAAGAAAATGTACGGAGTAATACACCTCTATTCGACCAGCGAGGAGTTGACTCCCGATCCGGACGATCTGGAATTCACCCTGGCCGTGGCCGATACCGTGGCCGTGGCCTTGGAAAACCTCAACCGCCGCCAGGAACTGGCCGAAAACCTGACCCAAGTCCGCACCGAAAACGTGCAACTTCGCGAACGTCTGGGCGTGCGCAGCGATATCATCGGCCGCAGCGCTGTTATCCGCCAGGTGACCGAGGAGATCGGCCGGGCGGCAGCAAGCAATGCCACGGTGTTGATCCGCGGCGAAAGCGGGGTGGGAAAGGAACTCGTCGCCCGGGCGGTCCACGTAAACAGCCCCAGGCGCGACAACGTCTTCGTCTGCTTAAACTGCGCCGCCTTGTCCGCGGAACTTTTGGCCAGCGAACTGTTCGGACACGAGCGTGGGGCCTTTACCGGGGCCACCGAACGGAAGATCGGCAAGTTCGAGGCCGCCCATAAAGGCACGCTCATGCTCGACGAAATCGGCGAGATGAGCCCCAGCATCCAAGCCAAATTCCTCCGCGTCCTGGAAGGGCATCCTTTCGAACGCGTGGGCGGAAGCAAGCCCATCACCTGCGACGTGCGCGTGATCGCCGCCACCAACCGCGATTTGGAAAAGGACATCGCCGACGGCCGTTTTCGCCGCGACCTGTTCTTCCGACTCCGCGTGCTCGAGGTAGTAGTTCCCGCCTTGCGCAAACGGCCCGAGGACATTCCCCTCTTGGCCGACTACTTTTTGCAGCGCTTCAACAGCGAAACGGGACGGAAGATCAAGGGCTTTACCTCCGAAGCCAAGGCAAAACTGCTCTCTTACCAGTGGCCGGGCAACGTGCGCGAGCTTAAAAACGTGGTGGAACGGGCCGTGGTGCTTTGCCGCGGTCAGGAGATCGGCGAGGAAGATTTGCTTTTGACCAAACTCCCCACCGCCGGCGACACCGATCTCTCATTGGCCGGCGAACATTTCACCCCGCTCTCCCTGGACGACATCGAACGCCGCCACATTCTCAATACCCTCGAGCACACCAACTGGAACAAGAGCAAGACGGCCTCGATCCTAGGCATAGAACGCTCCACCCTGGACCGCAAAATCCGCCGCTTCGGCCTGGGCGACGATAATAACGAAACAGGGTAGTACACCGCCACTCCTAAATTTGTGAATATGCTCTAAAATCCGCTCCACTACGGGTCGCGGCTATTGAGTCTCAGGTAAAGAATGTCGTTAAGCCCACGGGTTGCAACCCGTGGGCTTGGCTTGATTTACCATTTACACCACGACATTATTTTCCTGACTCTCAATAAACATGAATGCGACATTCATTATCCCACAATTTTAACCGTGGCGGGGTACTAGTGAGTATAACGGATAATATACTGTTTTTTTACCATGTAG
>JBEKSO010000441.1:0-3733 GCA_049516935.1 Thermoguttaceae bacterium | reverse complement strand
TGGCGGACCAGTTCGCAGGCCTCGGCCATGGGCAGCGGGCCCAAGCGCCGCACCAGGCGGCCAAGGTCCATGCCCTCGACAAATTCCATTATCAACACTGGCGGGACGCCAGTGCCACCCGCCCGGGCGTCGTATGCCCGGACGATGTGCGGATGGTCGAAACGGCCCACGGCCTTCATTTCCCGCTCGAATCGGGCGATCGCCCGCTCATCGCCTGCCCTGCCGCGGGAAAGAATTTTAATCGCCACCACGCGGTCGAGTTTTGTGTGCAGTGCCTTATACACGGCCCCCATGCCTCCCTGGCCCAATTCTTCCAAAATCTGATAACCCTCGAATTCCACGCCAGGTGGCACCTCAGGTGGCACGGGCATCTTGCCCGTGTTGTTCTCTGGTTCCACTGGCAAGATGCCAGTGCCACCCTTAATATCTCGCGCCCGCTTTAGCGCGGCCTCGCACTGCGATTCGTTTAAAAAAGAGTCTCCCGGCGCAGGTTCGCGGAGTTGCGTTACCAGGGTATCGGCAACGTCATCGACCGTGGCAATCGCCGCCTGGCACTGCCGGCACGATTCCAGATGCTCGGCAATGGCCGCCCAATCCGGCTGGGACAAACGGCCAAGCGTGTAGTTTTTAAGTTCTTCCGCCGTAGGACATGCCGTGGCGACCATGATTCATCCTCCGCAACAACTTATGTGTAAAGAGGAAAAAAGGGAAAGGGGGAAAATGGTAAAAACGCAAGGATAGAAATCACTGCACCAATTTCCTTCCCTTTTTTCCTTCTTTCCCCTTTTCCCTTTCCTTACACCTTACCGCGCTAAGTCCCCATAAGATATAACGCGGGCGTTTGACATGAATTATGAAAAGCCAAGCGGCGAGCGTAAGTATTTATGCTTGTTCGATTTGCAATTTGCATTTTGCAATTGTCAATTTGCAATATTACCCCTGCAAGTCGGCCAATTCCTGACGGAGCCGTAGCAGAACCCGGGACTTTGCCTTGTAAACAGCGGCGAGCGACATGCCCATCTCGACTGCCACGTCTGCCGCCGGTCGGCCCTCGATGGCCGTTTTCCACCATGCCTGCCAGGTCCGCTGCTCGAATTCGGCCCGGACAAGGTCCACCGCCCGCTGTGATAGGATTTTTTCAGCTTCCAATAAGTCGGCGGCAGAAGGCCAGTTTTCAAGAGTGGCGGCAGGATCGGGCTGAGCAATTTCCTGCATGCGATCTTGCGCCCGGGTTCCGCCCTGGGCCTGTGCCCGCCCGGAGATACGCCGAAAATGATCGCAAATCTTATTGCGCGTGATGCTCGACAACCAGGCCGTGAAGCTATCGCATGGTTTCTCGCGGCGGAAATCGGCCACGTGCGTGGAAACCGCCGCAAACACCTCTTGGACCGCGTCGGCCGCGTCTTCCGCTTTCAGGCCCGACTTGCGGCACCAGCGGTACACCACCTGCCCGTACAAATCGACCAGCCGACGCCAGGCATCCGGTCGCTGTGCTTTGACCGATTCCAGGAGCGTCGATGAAATCGAATCTCGTTTATTGGGTTGCATGGTATCCGTAAAATAATTTATGAGAAAGTCACGATTGTTGCAGGCTGATTCAGAATATATTATAGTTAATTAAGCGGTTTAAAAAAGAATGCGAGATAATTGCCCATTAAGCAGCGGGCGCACTGATTGAGGGTACAACAAAGTGCCGGTTATATCGATGTTTTATGGGATCATTGTATCCCTTTATTTTGTGGATAATAAGAGGCATAAACGGCCCCATATTCATGTGAGATATCAGAATGACGAAGCCGTAATCGCCATTTCCGACGGGAAGCTGCTGGAAGGGCGAATTCCACCCTCTAAAATGAAACTGAATGGCGTGGGTGGAGATTCATAGAGAGGAACTTAGGGCCGATTGGGATCTGGCCGTAAGCGGCCAACAGCCGTACAAAATCGAGCCGTTGAAGTGAGTTATGAATCCAAGAGTAAAAACGGTTAAACCAAATAATGACTATACATTGCAGATTTCTTTTACTAACGGAGAAGTCGGCATCTACGATTGCAGTCCGTTGCTCGAATTCGGCGTTTTCAGAGAACTCAAGGACATAAAATATTTTATGGAAGCGACGGTAATCGAGGGCACGGTTGCCTGGCCTCACGAGCAGGATATCTGCCCTGATACCCTGTATATGGATTCAATGAAAGTCAAAGCGAAAAGAAGGATTGTTAAATCGTAAAAACATTATATATATCACCGCGGCACTTTTAATGCGCAACCCGCATTGTCGATCGATTTCTTCTCAAATAGCTCATAAATCACGGCACCAACATTCGGCTTGGTTCGACCACTCCCAACCCATTATTTAACGATTTACTGCCCTCACCCTAACCCTCTCCCGGAGGGAGAAGGGACATGAGCAAAGCCTTTTCCCAGATGGAGAGGGGACTTAACAAAACACCCCTTACCCAGAAAGAGCGGGCACGATTAGCATGGCCCAATAAAATTTGCTAGAATGTTAATAAAGGTTGGAGCATTGACCATGGATTATTGGGTTTGGGCCGTTTTATTGCTGGTCCTGGGCATCTGCCTGGGGATAATGGAGGTCTTTTTCACCTCGGCGGGTCTTTTGGCCTTCCTGTCGGCCGCTTCCATTGTGGTGGCCGTAATTCTGGCCTTTTACCAAGGGCCGGTGGCCGGTTTTGTGATCTTAATCCTGGCCATGGCCGGCATGCCCACGGCCATTGTCTTGGCCTTTAAATACTGGCCGCGGACGTCTTTTGGCCGCCGGGTATTGCTATCGGCCCCAACCAGCGAGGATGTATTGCCCGAAGATCGAGGCAAAGAATACATGAAATCATTGGTGGGAAGGGCGGCCAAGGCCAAGAGCAAGTTGCTCCCCAGTGGGGTGGTAATAGTTGACGGCCGCAACGTCGAGGCAGTTTCCGAAGGCATGCCCATCGAAGCCGGGCAGGAAGTCCGCATCGTTCAGGTACGCGGCAAGCGGGTAGTGGTCCGGCCCATCGAATTGGACGCCCCGTCCGAAACCGCCAAAGATCCTATGCGCCGTCCCATCGACGCCATCCTCGAAGACCCCTTTAAAGGATCCTAAAATGGGACAGGTTCGTGGAAGGCCATTCGAAGACCACCCGGCTTGACAGTTTGGCGGCAGGCTATAGGCTTTAGGCTGTAGATTGGGGGCTATTGCCGCTCCCCGATCAAGCAACGCATAGTACCGGTCGCGTTTATTGAGGATCAGGAGATTTAATGTCATTATGTCTAATTGGAGCCGGACCGTAGCGGTCCGGTAAAACCGGGGCGACACGCCCCGGCTCTAACTTTTTTCCACGACATTATTTGCCTGAGACTCATTAAACTTGCCGGAAACAATTTCTTGATATTAAAAGGAGCAACGCATGTACCTTTTTGCACAGCAGGAACAGCCTGTAAATATAATGAATTTAATTATCATCGGCGGCATCATTGCCGTCGTAATTATCATCTTGTTCATCCTCTTCATTTTCGCCCGCTTTTTTCGCTGGTGGATGCAGTCCTGGATGACCGGGGCGGGCATCGGCATTTTGGACCTTTTGGGCATGACCTTCCGCAAGGTCAACCCGGAAGTCATCGTCCGCAGCAAGATCATGGCCGTGCAGGCCGGCATCGACGAGAGCCAGGGCGTGACATCGAAGGCCCTGGAGGCCCATTATCTTGCCGGAGGCAATGTCCCCTTGGTCATTCGCTCCT
>JBEKSO010000440.1:0-3746 GCA_049516935.1 Thermoguttaceae bacterium | reverse complement strand
GGCTACGATCTCAGGCCGTATCTTCCCGCTCTTTTCAACGATATCGGCCCGAAAACCAAGGATATTCGCCACGATTGGGGCAAAACACTGACCGAAATCTTTAACGATTACTTCATATCGGTTTTCGAGAAATGGGCGAAACAGAATGGGACGAAATTCCGCATACAGGCTTACGGCACTCCGCCCGCGACGCTTTATAGTTATGCTTTTGCCGACCTCGGCGAAGGCGAGGGCTACACATGGAAGGGTTTCCGCGAGACGCGCTGGGCGTCGTCGGCCAATCACCTGCTGGGACGCCCGATTACCAGCTCTGAAACCTGGACCTGGCTTCATTCGCCCGTTTTTAGGGCAAGTCCGCTGGACGTGAAGGCCGAAGCGGACCTGCACTTCCTGCAAGGGGTCAATCAGATGATCGGCCATGGTTGGCCTTATTCGCCGCCCGGGATCGAGTATCCCGGCTGGCGATTCTACGCCTCCATGGTCTTCGGCGAAAGCAATCCCTGGTGGATTGTTATGCCCGATCTGTCGAAATACCTCCGGCGCGTCAGTTACATGATGCGTCAAGGCCAACCCGCCAACGACGTAGCGCTATATCTGGCCGATAGCGACGTCTGGGCCGGCTTCGTGCCGGGCCGGGTGCCCATGAACACCGCCATTTCCAGGCGGCTGGGGAAAGTAGTTATGCGCCAGATACTCGAATCGGGTTACAATCTCGATTTCTTTGATGACGGATTGCTCGACATGCGCGGCAAAGTGGAAGGCGGCGCATTGACCTTCGGCGACCTTAAATATAAGGTTGTCGTGCTGCCCGGCGTGGAGCGAATTCCGCCATTAACGATCCGCAAGCTGGAGGAGTTCGCCAAAGGCGGCGGCATACTCATAGCCACGCGGAGAATCCCCTCGCTGGCGCCGGGATTTAAAGCCACCGATGAGGACCAAAAAACCGTGCGGGAAACCGCTGAGCGCCTGTTTAAAGATCCCGGCGCGCCGGGTATTTTCCTGGAGTCGGATACCGGCTTGGGCGAAGCACTGGCCAAGCGCCTGCACCCGGACGTCAAGGTCGAGCCGGAAGCGCCGAAATTCGGTTTCGTGCATCGCAGCACCGGCTCCGGCGAAATCTACTTCGTAGCCAACACGGACTACACGCCGAAGAACGTGAAGGCGACCTTCCGAGTTCAGGCAATGAGTCCGGAAGAATGGGATCCTATGACGGGCCGGGTCGCCGCGATTCCTGTTGCCAAATCGGACGGCAATGGCGTTTCGGTAAATCTCGATCTCGAACCATATTCTTCACAAATTATTGTTTTCACCAAGCGCGCCTTGCCCGCCGCCAAACCGGCGGCACTGGCAGCCTCGTCGCCGCAAACAATTGATTTAAGCCATGCATGGGAAGTGACTTTCGGCAAGGATAAACAGCCGGTGATGATGGATAACTTGTCATCCTGGACGGATAATGAATCGACCCGCTACTTCTCGGGCGTGGCCGTTTATAAAAAGAAAATTACCGTACCGGCGGAAATGATCAAGGACGGTCTTGCCGTGCAAATCACGTTTGGCCGGTCCGAGCCCAAGGTACCGGGAGAGAGCGAGGATGCCCGGCCGCCGTTGGATATTTACGAACCTCCTAGAGAGCGGGGCGATACTGCCGAGGGCATGAGGGCCCCGACCAGGCCCGGTCCGCGCATGCAGGCATTTATCGATACGCCGGTGCGCGAGGCGGCGGTGGTTTACGTCAACGGCAAGCGCGCAGGATCGGTCTGGTGCCCGCCGTACAGCGTTGACATTACGGGCCTGCTGAAAAGCGGTGAAAACGAAATTAGCATCGAAGTGGCCAACCTCGCCCTCAACTACATGGCCGATTTCAAAAATCACCCCTTGCCCGATTACAAGGAACTAAACGCCCGCTTCGGCGATCGATTCCAGCCGCAAAACATGGATCAAATCCGGCCGATTCCCTCGGGCTTGCTGGGACCGATTACAATTGTCGCGGAAAAAGTAAAATAGTTGAATTTATACCGAAAGACTACTAGTGACGCAGCGGGGGATTGACCACCTTATTCAAATTCCGTAGGCTGTCGACAGTCCTGTTTTATAGATTCATCTGCACCGAATAGGCATGGATTGAAACTTATGGCATGGACAAAAGTAATAACCGTAATCGGGGCGTGCGTATGCGTGTTTTTGATAGCAATAGCCATTAGAGCGATCTACGGATACTACCATTATTATCCTTGGCAAGTCCAGCCTCCTGACATCGCCATATTGGATAGCAATCCACCTCAGGTCGTAATTGTTCCCGCGCGATATTCATCGGGAGGAGGGCTTATCGAAAGCAACGGCAGGATGCTGGGGATCGGACAATCAATCGATACTCTGTTGGAAATAACCTATAATACCAGCAAGGCTCGAATGACTTTCTCAACTGAACTGCCCAAAGATAAATATGACTTCATAGCCAACCTGCCCAAAGACAACCAACAGGCTTTGCGGCAGGAATTTGATAATATATTCAATTTAACTACAAAAAAGGATAAAAGGGAATTAGATGTTTTGCTTCTCACTATAAAACACATAAACACCGCGGGATTAAGATCAAGCGCGGCTTCTCGTTCTCCAGGTTCTCCAGCCTTCTCGCAATGGTATGGAAACAATTATTATTGCGCCAATGTTCCTTTTTCCACTTTTATCACGTTTCTCGAGCAGCGTCTCAATATTCCAGTCGTTGATCAAACCCGTCTCAGCGGCAAGTATGATATCGATCTGAGCTACCGGCGCAGTTATCCCGAAACCTTGAAGCAAGCCGTTGTACGTGATCTTGGCTTGGAATTTCATCCGGGCCATAAACAAATCGAAATCCTCGTAGTGGAAAAAGCACATTAGGGAGTGGAAGCCATGGAAAATCATTCCGAATTATCCAAGCGGAACCCCCAAATCGCTCTCAAGCGGCGTGCGGGATTCACCTTGGTCGAGTTATTAGTGGTGATTGCCATCATCGGAATACTCATTGCCTTGCTGTTGCCGGCGGTTCAGTCCGCGCGCGAGGCTGGGCGGCGCCTGCAATGCTCCAATAACCTCAAACAAATGGCCATGGCGGCCCAAAGCCACCTTTCGGCCATTGGCCGATTGCCTACCGGGGGCTGGGGTAGCTCCTGGGTCGGCGATCCCGACCGCGGCGCCGGACGGAACCAACCCGGCGGTTGGATCTTCAATCTGTTGCCTTATATAGAAGAAAAAAACACATATATGTTGCAGGCCGGCAAGACGGGCGCCGCACGCGCCGCCGCCGCCGCCGTGATGATTCAAACGCCTTTGTCTTTCATGAACTGCCCTTCGCGGCGCGCCATGGTATTGGTTCCGCCCGGCCAAAGAATTCTCCAACAATCGCAGCCCCGCATAGGCGAAGGCGGCGCTCAAGTTTCCGACAAAGTGGACTTCATGGCCAGGGGCGACTATGCCGCTAACGACGGCACCGTATGGCTCGACCCCAATTTTGAGTTTCCCAACTTTGGACCTGAGACGCGGGCATTCGCCAATAGTCCCCAGGGCATGGCGATTTTTGCAAAATTCGCCGATAATTGCACCGGCGTCGTATTTTGCGGCAGTTCTATCAGGCCAATCGATATCCCCGATGGGCTCAGCCACACGCTTTTTATAGGCGAGAAATTTCTTAATCGAAATCGTTATTACGACGGCCTGGACTCGGGAGACAACGAGAATTTGTATATCGGCGACAATGAGGATATCCT
>JBEKSO010000439.1:0-3748 GCA_049516935.1 Thermoguttaceae bacterium | reverse complement strand
CTGCTTAAGTCCCAGGTGTCGGAAAGTTTGACTTTATTGCGCGGGGGAAGATTTTTCATAAAGAGGATGAGGGATGTGGTTTTATTGCAAATTGGTAATTGCAAAATGCAAATTGCAAATTGAACAACGACAAAATGTCACACGATTGATTATTTTATACCAATTCCAATTCAATTCTGCGATTAGATACATTTTTGAGTTGGCAATTATTTCAGGAAAACGGTATTTTGTTGACTTATCGCGAAACCGCAAGCGGTTTGTGGGCATATATTCGCCCTTCCGCTAATATATCACCATCGCAGGAGCACGGTGCCCCAGACCAGACCGGCGCCGAATCCGCTTAGGAGGATGTGATCGCCGCGGTGGATGCGGCCTTCGCGATATACTTCGTCCAAGGCCAGGGGAATACTGGCCGACGAGGTGTTGCCGTAGCGCTCCAGGTTGCTTATGACCTTGCGGGAATCCAGCCCCAAATCGGCGACGGCCGAATCGATGATTCGTTTGTTTGCCTGGTGGAAAATCACCAGGTCCAAATCGTCGACCGAAAGGCCGGCGTGTTGCAGGACTTCTTTGCTGGTCTCGCGGAGCATTTTTACCGACCATTTAAAAACCGGCCGGCCTTCCATGCGCATGTATTGGTCGGCGTTGTTTTCGGCCGAGGCGGAGAACGGCCGGCGCGAGCCGCCCATCGGCCGATTGAGCAGGTCCGTCCCGGAACCATCCGAACCCACGGCGTATGCCAGCAAGCCTTGGTTGTCGTCACCGCGCGCCAGAAGCACGGCCCCGGCCGCGTCGCCGAACAGGGGATAGGTTTGCTTATCGGCCGGATTCAATACGCGCGAAGTGCAGTCGGCCCCAATGACCAGCACCAGACGGCTGCAACCGGTGGCAACGTACTGTGCGCCTGTAATCATGGCAAAAACGAAACTGGCGCAGGCCGCTTGAAGATCGATGGCCGGCGCGCGGAGCCCGAGTTTGTCTTGCACCGTCGAGGCAGTGGCCGGCAACAGCATGTCGGGCGTGTACGTGCCCAAAAGCACCAGGTCGATATCGCCGGGATCGAGGCCGGAGCATTCGATGCACCGCTTGGAGGCCTCGATTGCCAGGTCGCTGGTGGCCATTTCCGGCGGGGCGTGGCGCCGCTCGACTATGCCCGTGCGCTGCAAAATCCACTGGGCATCGTAACCTAACGCCGCCAGATCATCGTTATGAATGCGGTTTTCCGGCACGCTGCTGCCGACTGCCACGATTTGGACACCCATGAGACTCCCGATCCGCGAGCTTTTTGAGGGGACAACAACTCCCTCGGCTTGGTCGGGTTCGCTTTCCATAATGCTGCTTCCAAAAGTATTGGGAAACCTAAGCCTATGGGTTTCTATACGGATTCTCAAGGGCAAAGGAGAATGGAGCCGGAGCTTATCCCACTGATTGGCGGGTAAGACTATAGTCCATCTGAAGCAATGTGCAACAATCAGGAATTGAGAAAAATAATCTCGAATACGCAACTCGGGGGGTGCAATGAGGGTATTCCATCGGTTATGTTGATGGTTTAAGCAACTTCTATTCCAGAGGATTAAGAAGTAATCGATTTTATGTGTACGATGGCCATTTACTATCGTGCTGTTCGAGGCACTCCCATTCTGGTTGCCGCCAATCGGGAGGAGCGTTTCGATCGGCCCACGCAATATCCCAAGATTCAACCGGGTTCGCCCAGGGTGGTGTGCGGCATAGACCGCAAGGCGAACGGGACGTGGCTGGGCGTGAATCAGCACGGATTGTTTTGCGCGGTGTTGAATCGTCCGAAACACCGCTTGCCATTGGAGCCGCGTTCGCGAGGCTTGCTTTGCCGGGAATTGCTCGAGCTCCGCACGGCCCGCGAGGCCAGCGAATACGCCGAGAAGGAGCTTTTGACCGGGATCTACGCCGGGGCGAATTACGTGTGCGCCGACGCCAAGTTCGCCGCCGTGGTTTACGGCGGAGACCAGATCGAGGTCATGGAAATCACGCCCGGCTTGCACGTTATCACCAACGGCAACATGGACAACTTCCGCGATGAGCGGCACGAGCTTGTGCACCGGATGCTTACGTTGCACACGCTCGATTCGGCGGTGACGTTCCTGGCAGTGGCCAGCCGGACGTTTTCGCGCAAGCCCGACAGCTACGGACGCCGCGGCGTGGTCATGCTGGGCAAGGAATTCGGCACTGTTTCGTCCACGCTCTTGGCCCTCTCGCGGAAGATTCAGCACGCCGTGATGCAATACAGCCCGGGCCCTCCCTGCGATCACTCTTACGACGACCTCTCGGCCTTGCTGCGCCAGGTCTTATCTGCCGAGCGGAGCCGCAAAAACCGCGAGGCCGAAAAGGAAAAAGCCCGGGAAAAAGCCCGGCAACGCGAAGCCACCGCGATCAAGGAAAAAGTGAAGAAGAAATAGCGGGCGGTGGGCGGTGGACAGTGGACAGTGGTTTAGTCGGAGAGTTTTGTTTAGCCGCGACCCGAAGGGGAGCGGGTGAGGTTTTTCCATGCAGACAATCCCTTTGGAAGAAGCACAAGCAAATTTGCCTGAGTTGATCGATCACCTTCAACCAGGCGAAGAAGTGCTAATTGTTCGCGGCGAAAAGCCCGTGGCTAAGCTGGTAGGCGAAACATCTTCCGAACGCATACAACGCGAACCAGGCAAAGGCAAAGGGCATATTCTATACATGGCGGAGGATTTTGACTCTCCCTTAGAGGATTTCAAGGAGTATATGGAGTGAGACTCCTTATCGACTCTCATGCCCTTTTGTGGTTCGACGAAGGCAACCAGCGCCTCGGTGCTAAAGCGCAGGCGATGATGTCCGATCCAGGGAATGAACTCTTACTCAGCGCGGCGAGTATTTGGGAAATCGCCATCAAAGTCAGCCTTGGTAAATTACGCCTTCTCGAACCCTTTGACGTCTATATGCAACGGGTTATCCACAATAATGGCTTGGTGAACTTACCGATTTCACTTTCTCATGCCCAAACTTTAATAACGCTGCCATTCCATCATCGCGATCCCTTTGATCGGTTGTTGATTGCCCAGGCAATGGTTGAAAATCTACCGATCCTTAGCGCAGATACCCTCTTCGACAAATACCCCATTACGCGGCTTTGGTAGGAAGACGGGCTGTATTGTTTCTCTGAAGGTGGGCTGTGGATAATGGTCGAAAATACACTACTGGATAAGCCGGCAGTGGCACGCGCGAGGCTTTTCCGTTCTTGTTTGCGGCCGTATTCGGTGTTATAATTAAATGTGATTAATGCCTTCGTTTATCGTGGATATTGAATTAACGACAGAGATTTTGACAATGGAAAAGGTTTACGTTGAAATACGCGACGGCGGATACTGTATTAGCGGCACACGCGTGTCGCTCGATTCCGTTATTATGGAATTTATGCGAGGCGTATCAGCAGAAACTATCGCCGGCGAGTGCTTTACAACGCTGACACTCGAACAGGTTTACGGGGCCATAGCCTACTACCTTGCCAATCGGTCTCAGATCGACACCTACCTGAAGCAAGCCAGTGCCGATTTTCAGGCATTGTGGCAGGCGACGCACAGCGCCGATCAGGAATTTTCGCAAAAATTGGCCGAGGCCCGCCGCCAGATGCAGATGGCTAATCTATGAAGGTCCGGTTTCAAGCCGATGCAGATCTAAATGAGATTCTCGTAAGAGCAACGCTGCGCCGCGAACCGGGCATCGATTTCCAGACTTCTCAAACGGCGAA
>JBEKSO010000438.1:0-3748 GCA_049516935.1 Thermoguttaceae bacterium | reverse complement strand
AGGGCCGTGCTACTCTGCAGGCACAATTCTTCGATAAGCGCGGCCACTGAGGCGACTTCTGACGTGACTTCTTCTGTATGCACCAGAACTCTCCGCGTAGACGAACATATCATAACATAAAAAATCCTACCTTTTCAGGTAGGATCTTATGTGCCGAAAAAAGGCAAAATCTAATTTTTGAGAAGCCCAAGCACCTAGGATTGAACCCCTCCTATGGCAGGCGTCAGGAAGGTCCGAGCCGCCCACGGCTAGAGCCCGCTAAAAGGGGGAAACCCTCCTCCTGGCGCAGAGCACCCTCTAACCGTCTATATTGAGTATATCGCCATGGCGGCGATTGTCAAGAGATCTTTTCCTTTCCTTTTTCGGATTAACGTCCACGGTGGGGAGTGGGATACCCCCAATTGTTGGCGACCAAGGATGGTTATGGTAGTTAAAGTCCATGCCGCGAACGGCCCGCATAGCTTCTGGGGGAATGGCTTTTCACGTGGTCAACCGCGCGAATGCTCGGGCTCGCGGTTTTTGCCAAGGTGATGGTGATTAGGGATGAAGGAGTCTGACGGCCCAACGGGCCAATGATTACAATAATGTGGCAACGCGAATGATTGGCCCGTTGGGCCGTATGGGGTTTGTGCATCTCCCCGCACCGCAGGGCGTTGCCCTGGGCTGGGTGAACAAAGGGCCTTCGGCCCAGGCATATGAAAACGCGCTCCCCTACGGGTCGCGGCTAAACAGAAATACGACATTTGTTTCCTAACATGCAATAAAATATTATGAAAGCGTCAGTACTGACCGAATATCGGCGGGTCGAGTGGCAAGAGGTGGAAACGCCTAAGATTGACGATTCCCAGGTGCTTGTGAAGGTGAACTATGCGAGCATCTGTGGGAGCGATCAGCATATCTTTAACGGGGAGTTCCATCCGCGGACGTCTACGCCTTTGATCATGGGCCATGAGTTTGGCGGAACCATTGTGGAGGTCGGCCGGGGCGTCTCGGACTACAAGGCCGGAGATCGTGTTGCCGTGGACCCGATCTACTGGTGCGGCGAGTGCCCTGCCTGCCGGTTGAAGCATTATCCGGCTTGCAGTTCGCTCAAGTTGCTGGGGATCGATTCGGACGGCGGTTTCGGCCAATATGTGGCGGTTAAGGATTTCATGCTCTACAGGATCGGCGAGAACATATCCGACCGCCACGCGGCCATGATCGAGTTGCTTTCCATAGGCTTCCACGCCTGCAACCGCGCAGGGATCAAGAAAGACGACACTGTACTCATCGCGGGCGCCGGCCGAGTGGGCCAATGTATTTTACAGGCCGCCCGAACGATTACCGACAATACGATTTACCTTGTCGATATCCTTGCCAACCGACTCGCATTGGCCGAAAAGACCTGGCCGAACGTAGTCGGCATAAATGCCGCGGAGCACGATCCGGCCGGGGTCATAAAAGAACTGACCAAAGGCCGTGGCGTGGACGCGGCCTTCGAGGCCGTGGGACATGCCCACTCGATGGAAAACCGATTGTCGCCGGTATGCTTGTGCATCGAAGCCATTCGAGGCGCGGGCACGGTGTGCGTTTTGGGGCTTGGCGACGAGCCCGTATCCTTGGTAATGAAGCGGCTGATTTGGAAAGAGGCGCGTATTGTCGCCTCGCGAGTCACTCATGGTGAATTTAAGGAGACAATTGCGCACCTCACCCAAGGCCATCTCAAACCGGACGCACTGATCTCTTGCGAAATGCCCGCCAGTCAGGCCCAGGAGGCCTTCGAACTCTTGGAAAGCCGGCCTCAGGACTATCTCAAGATCCTTCTGGCGGTTCCGTGATGAATCCCGCAATGGCCGGAGCTTGTTTATACAGTGATGAAGATTTTGGCCGTGGAGTCCGATGAGCGACCATCTATCACCGATATCAGCCACAACTGCATCGGCAATCACTCGATCAATAGTCGTACGACGAGACCGCGTGGCCATAGAATGGACGTATGGAATTGCGCGGACGATTGCCAAGAATTTCGCTTGGCAAGACATGGCCATAAAATGGACCAACCTCATTATCCGTTTCCATGGGACGGCGATCTAAATTGGAAAGCGCATGGCCATAAAACGGGCGAATATCAGAAGCGTCAACCGCCCTGTTGCCCTGTCCCGCAATACTGGTTGCGATACCGCCCGAGGAATAGGGGTAAGTGTAAGTCTGGCGATTGTAATCATTCCACTTGTTGTCGCGCCAATAAACCCAGCGGTTTTCGGGCAACCAGTACCACCACTCGCCGTTGTGAAGCACATATCGCCATTGATTTTGGTTTTTAGTCTGTGCCGGCTCCGCGGCCCGAGCCGCCGAAAGGCAGAATTCCATACAGGCCAAAACGTTGACGACTAGAAGAAATCTTAATATGTAGCGCATGATAACATCCTCACTTTCCAAAAAGCTCGGATCCATCCGTCAACTAAATCAAAAGGCGAACAACTTTCCGCACCAACGCTGATACATTTTTATGCACGTCAGTCACAAAATCACGTGCAAAAAATAAAGACCATCCCGCTAATGAATAATATGCCTCAAAAGTGCACTAGTCCAGGGTGAAAAGCAAATCCAGGCTGACAAAGGGCTTGTGAAATAGTCGCCACTTTCGGGGTGGGCATAGGGAAAATCATTACTTTGGCTTGGTCGGGGGTAAAGGAACCGGTGGAGCTGGATTTGTAGGCGCGACTGCCGGCGCCGATGGCGGATTCGCAGCGGCGTTGGGAAGGTTCGTCGATCCTCCATTACAGGCGGGGCAAAGGTGCAGTACAACACACTTGTAGATGGGAATATCGACTTCGTATTCCTTCTTGACCAACTTCTTGACGCATTTCTCTTTCCCGCAATGGGGCAGCGACTCGCACTGATCGCACAAGTGCGGGCAACCCGGCATCAATGTGCAGAAATCCTGGTGCTCAACACACCAGCAGGTCTTTTTTTCCTTTTTGACGTCACACACTATTTGGCATGTCTTTTGAAGACAATCGCAGGGGCATCCGCAGCGATCGCAACAAGATACTGCGCAAGATTCATTCGCAGCGCCGGTAGGCCTGACCACCAGACAGATTATTGCAAACAAGGCGAGATTAGTGATTAATGTCCTCATAACCGACTCTATCTCCTATCAAAGTGCGCCGGTCTTCCATAGGCACACGGCTTGTCTAATAGTTACCCCGATTATTAATATTGTTCCAAGATTTGTCAGAAATCCATGGCACACCGCACCTCAAACTGGTCGATTTCGCCCCCTGTTATTCGTAAAGTCTTCGTTTTGTTGTACGTGTCGGAAGAATGCACGTAATTGAACATTACCCTGGTAAACGGATTCATGTACCAATTCACACCGAAAGTGTGATCTGTCGCCATACCTGCGCCCGGCGCCGTCAGGCCATCGAGCATGTCGATGTATGAGAAGCGATAAGCAACTTCCCAAGCGCCGAGGCCGGTGGACGTGCAACCATCGCAGGTCCGCACGCGGAAAAAGTCTTCGTATGGTCTTACCCGATCGAACACGCCCATTTTCTTGTTGTAAGGCCGATTCTCGCCGGTGAGGAAGTAGCTGACAAAGGCATACGTGCCCACAAAGTTATTGCTGACGCCATTAAAACGATCGAGGGTCATGCCGAAAACTTCCGTCTGGAAAGAAAGCGGCCCGTAAACCAAGGCCGCTTCACCGTCCACGACTTGCCAGTCATTCACGTCGATAAGAGTGTTATTTGTCGTTACACCGCTC
>JBEKSO010000437.1:0-3754 GCA_049516935.1 Thermoguttaceae bacterium | reverse complement strand
ATTTCTCAAAAAAAGTCCCTTGCCCGACCCGACCTCGACCTGCAACTGCGCCTGGCGGCTGAAGAGCAAGGAAGCGTCCCACGGCCGGGGCAATTGGTCGAAGGTTTTCAGGTGCTTCGAAAAATCCAGCGAGGGATCGAGTTTTCGCAAAGCGCGTCGGCCCATGTCAATATTCACTTTCATCGAACCATTTTGGACGATTATTTTCCCGGCCGAAGAGTGCGGAAAACAAGGGCATGAGCAATGCTCCGGCGACAAATCCGCCCACATGCGCCCACCAGGCCACGCCGCCGGCGCTTGCCCGGCGCAGCGACTCTTGCCCGGCGACAAGCTGCACAAGGAACCACAGGCCATTTACGACCAAGGCGGGCACTTCAACTATGGTTATAAAAATCAACAAGAACACCAAGGTCTGCACCCGGGCCCAGGGCCAGGCGATGGTATAGGCCCCCAGTATCACGGCCACCGCGCCGCTGGCGCCGATGACGGGGATCAAGCTTCGCGGATCGAACATCCAGTGCGAGGCGCTGGCGATCAATCCTCCCCCCAGATATAAGATCAAATACGGCAGCGGCCCCAAGCGATCTTCCACGTTATTGCCGAAAAGATACAAAAACCACATGTTGCCGACGAGATGCATCCAACTGCCGTGGATGAACATGCAAGTAAAAAGCGAGGACCAAATTTCGCGCGGGTCAGGGTCCAATTGCAAGGGGCGTTGAATTTCCACTGGCCCGAAAAATCTATTTTGAACGACCTCCTCCACCGGCACCGCGATCGGTTGCTTGGCGGACAATTGGGCAATCCGCGCCGGGATAAAACCGTGGCGGTAGACCAGCAACTGCTGCTGTAAATCCGTCAGCCGCGCGGACCATATAAAAACCAACGCGTTGAGCGCCACCAAAACATAAGTGACAACAGGCGTGCGACGGGTGGGATTATCATCGTGTAAAGGGATGAGCATTTACTAAAAAGACGAAAGATGAAGGATGAATTTAACAACGCCGATTGCCGAATAAAACCGCCTGCGGTTTCGCACTAATAATCGAAAAAGCGGGCAGTAAACCGCCCACCCCTCATTAATTTCTATCCATACTTCACGCCACATCCGGCGGTTCTACCCCGGTGATCAGATCCAGGGGCAGGGAGATGCCTTTTAAAATTCCCTCGCATACCATGTCCCGACCGACGAAGCACTGGAATTCGCAGGTCATGAGGGAACGGCGGAGTTTCAGCAAGCGGCTCACGATCACAAAACGATCGCCGGGGCGACACACCCCGCGGAAGCGCACGTCATCCAGGCCGCCGAAGCCGATTACGCCCTCCATCAGCTTATACTTGTGGCTGTAATAGCTGGCCAATTGAGCGGCCGCCTCGCACATTATCACGCCGGGCATCAAGGGCATGTTGGGCATGTGTCCGCGGACCCAGAACTCATCCTGTCGCAGATCCTTATAACCCACGCAAACGTTGTGCACCAGATCTTCATAGCAGATGGCCGTGAGTTGTTCCATTTCGTAACGCTGGGGATTATAAAGGCGAATCTCCTCGATGTCGGCAACGACGTCGTTCAAATCGTATTCGGAAAATTCGAGGATGAGCGGTTTCATGGCCTGCAAGCGCTACTCAGCGTATGAAATAAAATCGGATCGGGCGCCTCGCGACGCCTCTTCTCCCCGTCAGGTCTTCACTATCCCGCGTTTTTTACGGCGGGCTTTGCTGTTGGCGGGTCGTTTGCCGTGGTTGGCTTTTTTTAATACTCGATGCGGTTTGGCCATAACAATCGGTCCCTATCAAATAAAAACTGTAATTCCTAAAAAGACATCGAACTCTTAAGTCTACAATTTCTTCTCCTTGCTGGGAAGACGGGCAAATGCCGGTTAATCAGCGGTTTTGGACCGGTAAATTCCGAACTGCTCGGGGATTGACAACCCCCACTAACGGAGAGAATCAATAGAGTCTAAGCAACTCCTAGATTATCCTTTAGATGGTTTTTTGGAAAAACTAAGCACTTCTTTTTCGCAGCCATTCCCGTCGGCTGTCGGGCATAGATGCCGGCGGAAAACGGAGGATCTCCTCTTTATTCACTCCCTCCTGCTCCTCGTCCGGATTGGAGCTCTCTTGCCGCCAAATCTCCGACAACGACCGGCTTTGATCTACTCCCGCGACCGCATGGGGGTAAACATCTTGAAACTCGCCCTGGAAAGCGGGCGCTACAGGCTGCTCGTATGTAATTTGTTCCTTTTCGGATGCAATTTGCTCTACAGTTGCCGGCTCCGGCATTTCTTGTTCCTCTTCCCGGCGATTTCGGGTGATCCACGCCAAAAATGCGGGCAAAACGATCAATGATGATACCAGGCAGCAACTCATGCCGATGGTCAAAACCCGTCCCAGGCTCTGCAATCCCCGATGGTCGGCAAGCATCAGGACCGCGAATCCGACCATGGTGGTAAGCGTATTGAGAATTACGGCCACGGCCGTTGAAGGGCTCATGCGGTATTTGTCCGTCTGGCGGCGGAAATCGTAGACGATATTTATGCCGTTATCCACGCCCATTCCCAGCATCAAGGGCAGGCTGATCATATTCGCCGCATTAAAAGGGATGTTTAAAAAACCCATGATCCCGAACAATTGCAGCATGCAAGCCCCCAATGGCAAAACAGCCAATAAAGTATCGCGGAGGTTCCCCAGGTTCAGAAACATGACGGGCAGAATTGTGCACAGGGCGAACCATGTGGCTTGCTCATAGCTGCGCTTCATTTGCAGCGAGGCCTCGTAGATCTGGATGGGATTGCCGGTGGCTTTTTTATCCACGCTGCGGACCTGGCGGACGAATTGTTCCATGGCGCTCATATCCCAGATGTCGCCTCTGGAATAGATCTTCATCAGATGTTTGCCGGAGGGGCTGACAAAACGCGCGACCAGGCTCTCGGGCAAATCGCTTAATTGCGGCGGCTCGGGATTGGCTGCCGAGCGCAGGGCGTATAAGCGAGTCAAAACGTCGGTGGCCATGGCTTGCTGAAATCCGGCCAGCCGGGCGTAACACTCGGCTTGCGGCAATTTTTGCAGCAAGGCGGCGATTTGCTGCATTCGCTGCCGGATATAATCGCTATTGGCATCGCCCACGGGCATAGTCTGGGCTGCAGCGAACATCCGGCCCAGTTCCTCCATCGAGGCCAAAGGAATCTGCGGGACCTGGCCGGGCAAATTCGTCAAATTGCAACTGATCTGCTCAATCACGGGGCGTTTGGCGGAAATGGCCGAGGCCGACATCGAATCGTCTGGGGCCAGGATGGAGTCGATCTCGATGATGTTCTTCACCGAGGGCAATTGCAGAAATTGTTTCTTTCGCGCAAGCAGGGTTTGTGTGTCGTCGGCGATTGAAATCGCGAATGAAGCGCTTTGATCGCCTTCGGTCAATATTTTTTGTTCCAGGGCCACGCTTTCCAGGCCCTCGGCCTGCATGTGCAGGAGATTGTGGTCATACCATACGTTGTGCATGCCCAGCGTCAACAAAAACGTGCCTGCCATGCCACAGATTAAAACGACTTTGGGATGGGCGCAAATTGGTTTCAGCCAACGGTGAAACTCCAAAGGCTGGGGCAAAACGCGGTACTGGTATCGGTCGGACAAATAGATCAGGGCCGGCAAGACGGTCATTGCCGCCAGGCAACACAACAGCACTCCGCCGCCGGCGACGATACCCAATTCGGCAACGCCCACGAATTCCGTAAACCCGGCCATGTAAAAGGAA
>JBEKSO010000436.1:0-5708 GCA_049516935.1 Thermoguttaceae bacterium | reverse complement strand
TGCCGCTGATCGGCGCAGTGCACAACGCCGCCGGCTATCTGCTCTCCGAGATGCTCGGCTGCGAAATCCGCTACCGTGCCGACGCCGCACCTGACGTGCTGCCGGCCCACCGGGACCGATTGGCGGTTGATGCCGACGCGGCCTTCGCGTCGCCGGCCTTTCGCCGCTACGAGAAGCTTCGCGACGCGCTCAAGTCCCGCTATGGTTACGTGCTCGGCGACATCAACTGGTCAGGCGTGCTCAATTTGGCCCTCGACGTCCGCGGCCAGGAGATGTTCCTCGACATGACCGATAGCCCGGAAACGGTCGCTAATGGTTTCCGGCGACTCGCCGAGGTCATCGAGCGGTTTGCCGCCGGCATCGAGGCCGAGACGGGCACGAGTTCGATCTCGGTAAACCGGGTCGTACGGCACTTCGCGCGACCCGTGTTCCTGCACTCGGAGTGCTCCAACACAATGGTCTCGGTGGCCTATTACGAGCGGTTCTTGCTGCCGATTGACGCCGCCTGGAGCCTCCGCCACAGGCCCTTCGGCATCCACTACTGCGGGCGCGACCCGCACCGCTTCGCTGCAAGCTTCGCGAAACTGCCCCACCTCGATTTTCTCGATGTTGGCTGGGGGGGCGACGTCCGTGCCCTGCGGGCCGCGTTGCCGAATACCTTTTTAAACCTGCGCTTGGATCCTGTGCAACTGGTGACTTGGACACCGGAGCAGATTCGCGAAACAATCAAACGGTTGGTCGCCGAGTCCGGCGACCCTTGGTTGACCGGCGTTTGCTGTATCAACCTCGACCAGCGCGCTACCGACGCACAGATCTATGCGATTCTGGAAACCGCGAAGGAACTGCGAAATCAAACGGCCCGCATCCCAGGCGATGGCCAATGAGGAGAATCGCAGTGTTACGCGCCTCGGTCGCATCCACCGCAAATGCCTCAATAAAGGCTTGACCGAGGCTAGTACCCGACCACGCTTAAAATTGTGGGATAATGAATGTCGCATTAATGTTTAGCCGCGACCGGGCACCATGTGTAGCATGGTAGGGGAGCGGATTTTAGACCATATTCACAATTTTAGGAGTGGCGGTGTACTAGACGGCCCGATAAATGACCGCGCGTGTTGAAAAAGTCCAGTTTGCGGACGAGCGTTCCATCGCAGATCGGAGTTTTTCAGCCAGGACGACCAGATATTGACCGACAAATTGTCGAAGTGCGAGGCCTGCAAGGTCTATCATCTGCATTGGGATACACTGAAAAAGATATTGGCACGCGAGGTGCCGCCCGGATGATGATTGCCAGCACCGAAATTCCTGTTTTTATCCCGCCAAGCCATATAATATTTGACTCTCTTAAAAAACCACATTATTACGAGATGCACACCGTGGTTCCTTAGTATCCAGTCAGCTTATAGGTTTTTTCGAAATCAGGTCTAAACTTGGGATTCCGCCAAGAACGATCTTTGACGCGGACTAATTTACCAACTATTTCCACATTTATCCGTCTATCGCCCGGGAAAATATTTCTCTAACACGTCGTAAAACTCCGCGGGCGTTTGCAACCTGGCCACGTGATCGCGGAAGGCCCGGACGCCCGGCCGGCCTCGGGCATATCGGCATGCCAAGGATCGCATCAGAACCGTGCCCTTTTCCGCGCCGAATTGTTCCAGCACCAGCCGATAATGATCCAGCACTATTTGCCGTTGTTCTTCCCATGTGGGATCATCTGGAATCGGCTCATCGGCCAGGGCCGCTCGAATTTGGCGAAAGAGCCAAGGTTTTGTCAAGCCCGCCCGGCCGATCATTACCCCGTCCACGCCGTAACGGCTAAATGCCTCGACCGCGTCGTGCGGCGTTTTCAAATCGCCGTTGCCGATAAGCGGGATCCGCTTTAGATGCGGCTTGATTTTGGCAATCTCATCCCAATCGGCCCGGCCGGCAAACATATCGGCGGCAGTCCGCGCCCCGCCCGCGGCTTCGACCGCTTGGGCCACGTCGATGGCATTGATCGTATTGCAATCGCATCCCAGGCGGATTTTCGCAGTTACTGGTACGGGCTTGCAGGCCTGCACTACCCAAGCCACAAGTTCCCCGACCTTGTCCGGATACCGCAACAAGTACGCGCCGCTTTGCGCCTTTTCGGCCACGTCGCGGGTCGGACAACCAAAGTTTATATCCACCACGCTGACCCGAAATTCATGGGCCAGGCGGCTTCCAACCTCGGCCAACGCCGCCCGGTCGTTATCCCAAATCTGCACGGCCAAAGGCCGCGGTTCGTCCAAAATACCCCAAAGCCGGTCGGGCAGATCATCCCTGGCGTCTATGTGCAAAAAGCTTCTCGCCCCGACCATCTCCGTTGTCGGCAGCCCCACCCCTCCCAGCCGCCGCACTATCTGCCGATAAGCATAGTTAGTAAATCCCGCCATCGGCGCCGATAGCACCGGCGGATCGATCACTAACGGTCCAATTCGCAGCGGAGTAACCACAAAAGGATTCAGAGTTCAGGGTTCAGAAGTTTATCCGTGACCAAGTAGTAAATAGTACAATTCATTGTGGTTGTTCAATTTGCAATTTAAATAGCATGCGCGCAATGCGAGATTAAACCTAAAACAAAGACCCAATCCCTCACCGCTGCACCACCAGCGCGGCGGCAATCCTTGCCGGCTGGGCGTCGGGCGGCAGCACCGCCAGGGCGTACTGGGCGATGGAACGATTGTACTCGGTCAGGGTTTGCAGGAAATCGAAGGTCTGCCGGGTCTGCCCGTCTACTTCTTCCAGGACCTGCGCGAAGGGCATATTTCCGGCGGCGTACTTTTCCACGGCCTTTGCCCGGGCCGCATCGGCTGCGACCACCGAGGAGGCGTGTTCCTCTACGCTCGTACAATAAGCCGGAATGGCCGCCGCCAAATGCCGCATGGGCCAGGACTGGACCAGCGCCCGCGGTTGGGCTTCCAGGTTCAGCGAGTACTGGCCCGCGTGGGGTGGAGTGGAGGGCAAGGGCCAGAGCCCTTCCGCTGCCGTCTGCGTGCGCAGGGCAAGTTCGAATTGGGCCTCGATCAATGCGGCTTGCGCTTCCTGCAGATTGGCTTTATCGCTCTGCCGAACCGCCCGCAAATATAGCATTGCCGACGCCCCTTCCGCTCCAGACCGGCGCTCCAGAACCAGCGGCATGAGGTTATCCAAAAATTCGATCTCTTGCGAAACCGCTTGATATTCGGCGGCTCGTTGCCGGGCGATCCAAAATGCCTCGACCGTGGCACGCCGCTCGCCGCCGGTCTGCCGCGACAGGCATTCCTCGAGAGTCATGGGTCTGCCGGCCCCCTCGGGTAAGGATCGATCCCAATGCAAGGCCAGCGTAAGTTGTTTCGACCGGACCGAGGGCGTGCTTTCAACCAGTGCCGGATAAAGAGCGCTTGAACTTCCCGCATCGGCCAAAGCCGACGCCGGCGATCCAGCCACGGCATTGTTTGCCCTATCCTGCCCGCGCGTAGAAAACTTGGGAGAAATTCCAGCGGGCGAATCGTCGGCCGGCTCGATAGCCGGTTTGTTGGCCGTTTCCACGCGCCGTGAAAACGGATCGCCCGCCGTATAATGGATTTTCTCAGGATCCTTTGCAGCAGGCACGCTCCGTGTGCCGTCGTCCCGGGGCGCAGTAGCAGGCACACTCCGTGCGCCGTCATCCCGGGGCGCAGTAGCAGGCACACTCCGTGTGCCGTCGTCCTGTGATGCCGGCCGAGATGCTTTATTTTCGGTTTTCAGTTTTATTTCCGATCGGGGGCGATCCAAATCCCCTTGCCCCTCGCCACTGGCCCCTTGCCCCTCATTAGATTTCGACTCGCCTTGCGGGGGCGCCATGGTGGGTTCGTTTTTAGCTCCTATCGGCGCCTGTCCGCGCGGTGGAGTGGGTGTCGGCTCTTTCTTGCCGCCGGGCGTTGCGGAATCGCGCTGCGGGGCTAAAGTAGGTTCGGTTTTCATTGGCGCGGCCGATGATCCCCATTGGGCGCCGGGCGGAACAACCGGAATAACAGACGCCCCAGGCACGTTCCGCGGGGCCAGGCTGGGCTTGCCGTTTCCATTCCATGTCGGCGCATTAGACGCCGGCTCGTTCAATCCGGCCGCACGCACGCCGCCTTCTACTTCGGTGTACAACGCTTGTCCGGACTCCCGCGGATTTATGATCATAAATCCGACCAATACCTGGGGTGTAGCCCCGGGGGCTGCCACGATCATCGCATATTCGGCGATATCTTGATTGTAACGGCAAACGGTTTCCATGAACGTCCACTGTTGATGGAGCAATTGGCCGCTGCTTGTGATTATATCCGCCGCATGGCTTTGACCGGTCTCGTATGCCTCGATAGCCGCCATTAAGGCGTCTTGGGCCGCTTGGATGGCGATTGCCCGCTGGTCGATCCCCATCCGCCGGATCGGCAAGGTGCGGTCGATAAGTCTGGCTCGATCCGGGGCGGGCCGCGAGGCGAACAGTTCCTGATAATTGGTTCTGTAGGCGCCCACGTGCGGACGGTCGGCGGGCAAAGGAAGCGGGGCATCGGCCGGTAGTTGCACAAGCGCAGCCAGTTCGCATTGGGCCGATCCGGCGGCCAACTCCGCTTCGCTGAGCAAGGCTGTTGCCGCCGCGCGTGCCGCCTGCAACGATGCCTCATCGCCCCTGCGTGATTGCACTCGGCCAAGCTGAGTTGCATGATCCAGGCAATAATGATATTTCACCACCGCCTCGACCGTCTGCCAATAAGCATGGGTAATAGCGAGTTGTTGACGCCGATCCGACGAGGCCGACAAGGCTTGCACCAGCGGCAACGGTTGTCCTGTAATGGCGCTGTCTGGCGGCAACGTCATCGCCTCGGCAATTAAATCCGGCGGGCGAGTCCGTGAAGAAGCCGACCGGCCGGTCGGCATCGAAGTCCTTTCGCCGCCCATATTTAACGATGTTGATGAATTCGAAGCGTCGGGTATTTCTGTTTGCTCCGCCGGCTCGGTTGTGGAACTTGCCGATTGAGCAGCCGGAGAAAAGATATTGGCGGCTGGACGGTTATCCCCGGCCGGCGCTGTCTGTCGCGCAGACTCGACCGCCGCTTCGGCTTGCGTCTGGCCGCTTGAAATCTGACCGATCATCGCAAAACTCAATATCGTCATGAAAATTGACATCGAAAACCTCCTTGTCATCGCGGTTCAACGAATTCGGCATTGTATAAATGTTATAAATCCTCAAAAAATAATGTTTTAAGGCCAACCAATAAGACGCCGGTTTTTGCGAATAATATGCAGACAGTCGCTGTCTTGTAGGTCCTAATTTCACGCGTTTTTAGAGATAATGGGAGCCAATCCCTATTTGCTTAACGCTTTAGGTACTAACAATAGCCCCTATAGCCTGCCATTCCAGCCCGGATACGTCAACGCTGATTTTTGGGTAATTATGTGCGATCATCACGTGGAAAACTGCTGATTCTAATGTCTGCCTTCTTGCTGGTAGTACCCATTGGGGCAATGATTTTCCTGTCCCAATATGACCTGCCCGACCCAGCTTACGCAAATCGCCAAGAGCTTTTTGCCTGGCTAGCCTGTAAAGACTTGAGCAAGCAGTCCTGGCAAAACCGGCTGATTCTGGCCGATCGTCTGGAAGAAGAATGCCGTAAGGGCCTGGATTGGAAGTCCCTACGAGTGAATCTTGACGAGACGCAGCAGAACAGAGTTTGGGG
>JBEKSO010000435.1:0-3791 GCA_049516935.1 Thermoguttaceae bacterium | reverse complement strand
TGGCCCGACCAGCCCGTCCTCGGATTGCCCGTGACCCCCGGCCGCATCGGAGTGGTGATGATCGGCGGGCTGAATCCGATTTCAATCCTGGAAGAACACGGTTACCGGGTATTCTCGCGAGCGTTGGCGGGCCTGCTGGATTACAACCGCCTGTTTCATTTCGACGAATTGCCCAAAGCCCTCGGACAATATCTCTGATCGCGATAAGATCGTTTTATAATGCCGAAAGAATTGCTTGCCCGCATCCAATCAGGCCAGCAAGCCGGTTAATTCCTGGCGGATTTGCCGCTCGATTGAACTTTTGAAAAGCATTGCCGCCAAGGGCAGATTGGCAATGAGTTTTACGCTGGCGTCTTCCACTTGCACGGTGCCGGTAATGCCCATGCCCAGGGCCTTGAACCCGAAGGAAAAGGTGTGATCGGTCCAGTTTTCCCAGAGGTTGTTGACATGCGAGCCGTAGTGTTCGCGCACCACGTTGAATTTTTCTTTCAATCGCCGCGCGGCCTCTTCCCAGCCCAGGTTGTGAGCGGTTGCCATGGAGATTTTGGGCATAAAACTTCGTTTCTTTAAGAGCTAAGCGGACTGTGCATAACATGAGATAAGCATATTCGAATGATATGAGACTGTCAATATTTGGCTTCGCTTTTCCGAGACATTATTCTCTTTGAATAAAAGCGATGCCGGCCAATGTCAACGGGCATACCAACATTAAACAAGCCATGAGCACCCAATCCATCCACGAATTCCAGATAATACTTTTTTCAGTCATGAAACTGGATACGCCGACAACAGTGATAAAAATGGCTGCTATCGCATAGCCCAATATCAATGATTTACGGGAGAAGGCCAGTACGGGAGTCACATATATAGCTCCTAAGAAAAAAATTGCCACACCCCAAATGCGAAGATTTACGGAATCAACAGATCCGTCCGGACCTAATCCCATGAATCCAAGGAAGGCACCAGAAAAAATCGAGCACAGGCCGATAATACTTGTCAGGATATACAAACCAATTCCGATGGCCTTTATAAGCATGGCAGCGTCCTTATTCCACAGAATAATATTGCAATCTAATTGATTGGCGTAAAATCAGTTAATTTATAACTCGTTCACATTAACTTGATTTTAAAGACCACGGCGACGTCGGAGAGCTTGTTTTTCGCCGGTTCGATCACCAGCGCGTCGTCGCCCTGCGACCATCGTACATCTTCGTCAGTGCCAAGCAATTGGATGCTCCCAATCAGTTTGTCCAGAAGTTTGGATTGTTTGCCGAGGGACTTGATTTTAAGCGGTTCCGTCGGCTGTCCCAGGACGATGGCGTAAAGCGTGTCGCCTTTTTGGGTGAAGCGCACGTCCTCGGCGGTGAAAGGCTTGCCCTTGCCCTCGTTAAAGCCCTGGTTGCTTATGGGCGCGGCGGACTGGATGGCCGGCCCTTCGCCGAAAACCTTCCAAGGCCGGGTGCCGAAGATGCACTGGCGGTTGACGTCCATCCAGTCGGCAATGCCCTCGACGGTCTTCACCTCGTCGGAATCGATCGTCCCGTCGGCGCGAACCGGGATGCTCAACAGCAGGTTGCCGTTTTTGCTGACGATGTCGGCCAGGGTCTGGATTACAGTTTTCGCGCTTTTATAGCGATGTCGCTCGAAGACATCCTTGTAATAATGCCAGCCGCCAATGCAGGTATCGGTCTGCCAGACAAAGGGCTCGATGCGGTTGCTCTGCCCGCGCTCGATATCCCAGACCATGCACTTGCGTTGTTGTTCTTCGAGTTTTTTACCGTTTAAGACGGCTTCCAGATTCCCGCCGTGCCTGAGCATGTTGCTGTTGTAGAAATGCGCGGCGATGCGCAGTCCGGCGTCGCTTACGGGCCAGAGCGGCAAGGAGTTGTCGTCGAAATATACCAGATCGGGCTGATACTTGTTAATCAGATCGACGGTGCGGTTGTAGAATTTCTCGCAGTAGGCTTTATCGGGAATGCTGCAACCCTGTGCAGCATCCCAGCCCCAGATTCCGTGCATATTGCCGACCTTGTCGTAATTCACGCTGGGCGCGTGATTTTGCGCGTATAAATCTTGCGGATCGAAGCCCTCCCACCACTGGCCTTGGCCGTCGGCCTTGGTAAGTTTGCCGTCGTACGGCACGCCTGCCCAAGGTCCTGTCTTGTCAGCGCCTTGTGCCGGTTCGTACCAGGTCCAGGCATGGGATGCGTGCAAACTGACGCCGAATCGCAGGCCGTTGGCCCGAGCGGCCTTGGCCCAGCCGCCGATGAGGTCTTTTTTGGGGCCCATATTGACCGAGTTCCAGGGCTGATATTTGCTGTCGAAGTTGTCGAAGTTGTCGTGATGATTGGCCAGCGCGACGAAATACTGGGCCCCTGCCCTTTTGTAAAGGGCCATCAGTTTTTCCGGATCCCAGTTCTCGGCCTTCCATAGATTGACGACGTCTTTAAATCCGACCTTTGACGGATGCCCGTAGTTCTCGCGGTGGAATTTGCCTTGGCGTTCGTTCTCGAAATACATGTTTCTGGCATACCAATCGCCCTGCTCGGGCTGGCACTGCGGACCCCAATGGGCCCAGAGGCCGAACTTGGCGTCCCGAAACCACTCGGGCGTCTGATATTGGCTTAGCGACTCCCAGGTGGGCTCGAACTTGCCGGTCTGCATCGGTTCGGCGTCCGGGCCGATAAGAATCGTGGGCTTAACATCATCGCCTAAAGATAATGAGGTTATGGTTAGGAGGAAAAAGGCGATTAGTCCAATTATTGTTCTTTTCAAGATCGTGTTCCAATAGAATAGCGCCGTCGGGTTTGAGAAAATAGAGCAAAAACATTATACCATATGGCGTTCCAACCCGCCATACGCCGGCCGGCTGAAAACGCGGCAGAAGTTACTTCTTGACCTCGTGGCCCAGGCGTTTTTCAACTCTTGCCAGTCTCGATTTCAATTCCCCGGCGTGGCCTTTGCGATAGTCGAGTTTCATGGCGCATTCCACGCGATCGCAGTCGGAAGCGAGTTCCTTCACGCATCGCTTTACCACGTCCAGAACCTCGTCCAAATCGCCTTCGATAGTCGTGCCCATGGCGTGGCATTGATATTCCACGCCGCTGCGCTCGACGATCTGCAAACATCGCGCCACGTAATCGCCCACGCTTTCGCCCTTGCCCAACGGGAACACGCTGAACTCGACCAGAACCATGGCAATCATCCTTTGCAACTAGAAACAATAAATCTATCACATACTCGGTTCGGGCCTTACAGCGGCGAATCGAGGCTGGAAGTTATCATTACGCGCAGGCCGTCCAAAATCCTCGTGCAATAGCGCAGGGCACGGTCGATCTTTTGCGTCTGGGCGGCATCGGTCTGCTGTTTTATCAACCATAATTTGAGCGACATTTTAAGAACCCCGCTTTTGTAATCATGCTCTTCCTGGCGGAGCGTGCGCTGGCGTCCTTCGGCCGCGGATTTTAAATGCATGAAAAAAGCATTGATCCGCTCAAAGGCCTCTTGGTATTTTCCCGATTTAAACTCGTGATCGCGGACGAATCCGATTCCGTCGGCATCGGGCAAAAGGCCAGTTAGCTGGGCGGCGGTTTGCAGTTGCGTGAACGAGCCCATGTCGATTATGTGTATGGCGGCATTTTTCCCTTGTTCAATGGCGTCATCCACATCGCTTTCAGGCGGGCCTTCGGGAGCCTGGGCGACAGGCTCCGGCTTGACGCCGTGCTGAAAACTTGCGGAAACCGGGCCCTTGGGTTTGTCGGGCTGGAGCCTGGCCATTTTTTCCAGTTGAC
>JBEKSO010000434.1:0-3802 GCA_049516935.1 Thermoguttaceae bacterium | reverse complement strand
ACCCGTGGGTCATAGCTAGGACGGCACCCAACTTCAAACAGTTTGCAGGAGCGACTTCTCCACCGCCGGTGCCAACGACTTTTGCCGACGGCTCCGCTATTGTGGGCGATTGGGGGGACGACACGACCCTCAATAGTCCAAGCGGCAACAAGATGCGTAAAACCGGATGCGTTGTTACGGATATCGCAATGTTGCTAAATTGGTTTGGCCATAATATTACCCCTGGAGAACTTAACGGCTACCTTAGCGATATCACAGGCCGCACGCCAGGCAGCTATCTGTTCAACGATGGCAGTTTCCACGATGCATACTTCCCCGCCTCAGGGACATACGGACAATCGGACGGCGTACAGGGACTCCCGGTACGGTTTAGAACTCAAAACATTGCCGGGGCTACAAATCAAGCTATCATTGACCAGCTACAGCAAACCATCACGCGCAACGGGCCGGTTCTCTTAACGGTTCCAAGCGAAAGTAGTGGGCCAACAACATACCCGGCCGTCGCACACTCTATTCTCGCGTATGCCGTGGTGGGCCAGTCCGGATCGGAAAAGATACTCATTCGTGACCCCGGGCACGTCTACGCTAGCGAAACACCGAGCAGTGACTTGACCTTAGACGATTACGTGAACTATGAAAACAATAAGTTCCCAGCGAACCCGCTCGACCCAAACCACACCTATACTTGGCTAAGTCAAGGCGGAAGGATCAAGTACGCAGAGTTGGTAAATACGTCAACGACACCGATGGGATCGATGGTAGGACACTCGCCAATAGACTTCGTTATTACTGATCCTCTCGGGCACCGATTAGGCTACGATCCGGTGACTGGCATCTCGTATAACGAGATACCGGGAAGCTTCTACGGACGCAGCCAGAAAGAGGCCGCTGCTGAAGGCTTTAACGAGGCGCCGATATCTGGTTACAGTTCCATTGATGCTGAGATGGGGCAGCTTTCAGCCGGGCAATATGCGGTACAAGTGTACGGATTGGATTCTGGTGCTTGGAGCATAGATTTGGGGGTTAGCGACCCCAACAACATCTTTTCCTTTGGCACAAATATCTTGGGCGGCGTCGCTTCGGCGGGCTCGTATGAACTTTTCACTGTTACTGCAACCGCCGTGCCCGAGCCCTCCGCTTTCGCCCTCCTTGGCGTCGGTGCCGTTAGCCTGCTTGGATGCGCTTGGCGGCGTCGAAGCTGAACTTATCTGCGAAACCTGAATCTTCCAAAGCCGGCCGGGCCATTCTGGAGGGGCTTTGTTATTCTCAGGTAGGCGAAAGACGCGTTCGGGGCCTATGTGCATGGCAGCCATCACATCGCCTGCAAAAAGCCACTTGAAAACCCTATAGCTTTACTACAATCCGTTCAACCATATCCCGTATGTGGTCATTGTAAACATTATTGCGAACGTTTAACGCATGTTTATGATTATTACATTTTGCAACCGGAGATTATACCGGGGGTTAAATCTTTTTCGCGGTCAGTAAATTTGATACGAACGTCTCGAAGACCAGGCCGATCAACACTAACGTGAGGAACAAGCCCCATAAACTTTTGCCTTCCCTAAGCCAGGCGAAAGTGCCGGAAAGATCGTCCGGATTGTCGGCGAAGATCAAGGGAGTCTTTGCAAAAGTTTTTTGCAAATTCTCCCGATCGATTGTCGCCGGATCGAATTCTTCTGGATCGACGTTCACCGCAAAGGCGACAGGCGCGGTCCGCGCCGCGTCGAGCAGACGCAAGAGATAGATGCCGATATCGTACGTGTCGGCATAGCGGAATATCTGCCCCTTTTCATTCATCCCTTCTCCCTTTGGGAGAGGGCTAGGTTCATTCGTCCCCTCTCCCTTCGGGAGAGGGCTAGGGTGAGGGCTTGTCGTCAGCCGCATGGTCTCGCCAGAGGGCGTAAGCACCTCCACGCCGATCGGTTGTGTGGCATTTTCAAACTTCAGTTCCAGCGGGGCCCCAGCCAAGGCCGCGCGGTGCGCTTGTTCGACGCCGGACAGTTCAAAAGTTAGCCGGTCGATAAGCGGCAAAAAAATAGGCCTAAGCGGCAAATTGGTCCAACCGGTATGCACTCCGGTCCCCAGCATCAACACGTTGCCCTGTTCAACTTTGCGCATTACAAGCAGCGGCTCGCCGTCGTCCAATCGGGCCAGGACCCGCGCCTCGCCTTTATCGGCGGTCGCCATGCGCACGTACTTGTAAACCAGCACCGACTCGTACAATGAGGCCGGCTCGGCCAGCCGGCTAATAGCCGGATATTCCTTGTCGAGGTAGTTTATGTGCCAACTGTCGCGATTATCGTCCGCACCGGGCGTGCGAGCGTCCACAAGCGGAGCGGGCAGCAACTGATCGCGGGCCTGCTCGTTCATCTGATTGTAGGCCTCGGCATTGACGTTATCGCCGGCGATCCACACCAGGTTGCCTCCTTCGCTCACGTACTTTTCAAGGCGCTGGGCTAGCTCCGCATCCGGCGCAGGCAGGTTCACGCAAAAAATCACCTTGTAATTCGCAAGCGGTTCATTCGCCAGGTCCGCGGCCAGCAGTGTAGTGGTGCGAATGGCCCCGCCGCCGGATTTCCCAGCCGACAGGGCGTTTTCCAGATAAAATGCATCGTCAAGATAGGGAATTTCATGCCGCTTTGTCTTGACCACGGCCACGGCGATGTTTTGATCGACTTCCTGGGCGAAAAAGCGGCGGTCGTCGTATTTCGAGCCGTCTTCGCCCGCCAGGCGGACCTCGCCGCGATGCAGTCCGCCACCCTTAAATGTGAAAATAAAATCGTGTTTCACTCGACCTTCGGGCGGAAGATCCAACTCCGGACTGCTCGACTCCTTGTTGCCGTCTACATATAATTCCACTACCCGCTGCTTCGATACCGAGGATGTATTGAGGAGTTCGACCGAGGCCTTCACCGGCAAGCCCGCCACCGGCGCCTCGGCTTCCAATTCCAGGCCTTGCACGGCCACGTTGGGCTTGGGCGCGCGGTTGCAATCGATGAAGATGATCGGAATCTTAAGCGTCTGCTCATCTACGGCCGCCAGGGTTTGCGGGCCCGATGCGGGAGAACTATCGCCGGCGGTTCCTTCTGCCTTTTTGATGGAAGCGGTTTGTAGAATTTTAGCGCTGTCTTTCCAATTCTCCCAAGACACCTTTTGCATATCGGTAATCACGTAGATTTGCTTGTTGGACGCGGAGGACGTGGCCAACAGCGCCCGGGCTTTTTGGACTTCATAGGCCAGATCGGCCCGCTGGTAACTTACGTGCGATTGGGCCAATATCTGGCGGATTTGTTCTTGGGTGCGAAACAGTTTGCCCAATTCCGGAAAGACCGGCCCGCCTGTTATGAACAAGGCCGCCTCGTCGCCGTCTTTGAGTTCGTCGAGGATTTGCACGGCCGCGGCCGAGGCGGTGTCGAACCGGGGCCGGTCCTGGTCGATCGTGCCCATGCTGGCCGAGTTGTCGAGGATAATGGCCGCCGCCGAATTCGCCCCGCCCCAAAGCGAACTTAGACTGCTGATCGAGGGTTTGGCCAGTCCGGCGGCTATCAAGAATAAAACCGCCGCCCTTAGGAGCATCAACAAGATGTCGTGAATGCGTTTCTTCCGCCGGGTTTTTTCCGCGCTTACCTGCAAAAACCGCAAAGTGCTAAAGGGTAAATTCTTCGCCCGTTGCCTATTGATCATGTGCAGCACCACCGGTATGGCGGCGGCCAAAGCGGCAAGCAGAAATATTGGGGCGGCAAAGGACATGGGTCAGGGGATAAGGATTAGGGTTTAGTGATCAGGGCAAATGACGAAG
>JBEKSO010000433.1:0-3837 GCA_049516935.1 Thermoguttaceae bacterium | reverse complement strand
GATAAAAACGCGGCGTATCGCTCTGCGCTGGAGTCGATCACCAGCGCCGACCTGTCCGGATACGTAAATCACCTGGCCGACGTGAAGATGGAGGGCCGAGAGGCGGGCACGCGCGGCGGCCGGGCAGCGGGCGATTATCTGATGGAACAATTTGCCAAATTCAATCTTCGCCCGGCCGGAAACAAAGACGGCTTCGAGCAGCCTTTCCCCCCGAATTATCGAAATATATTAGGAATGATCCCCGGCGACGATCCGCAACTGAAAAATGAGGTTATTGTTGTCTGCGCACATTACGATCACGTGGGTTACGGCAGCCCCTCGACCAGCCTGGGACAGATCGGCAAGGTTCATCCCGGGGCCGACGACAATGCCAGCGGCACTTCGGCCTTGCTGGAGTTGGCCAAGGCATTCGGTCGCTTGCCCGGCCCGCCCAAGCGATCGGTTTTGGTGGCGGCCTTTGATGCCGAAGAAAAAGGGCTGTTTGGTTCCAAATATTGGGTCTCGCATCCCACCGTGCCGCTGGAAAAAATCGTCGCCTGCATCGACCTGGACATGATCGGCCGGTTGCGCAACGATCAGTTGTATATTTACGGCGTGCGGAGCGGGTGCGGTTGGCGGCGCCTGCTCAGCCGGCAGAACGACAATTTGGGGCTGCAACTCGACTTCTCCTGGGAATTCAAGCCCGATGCCGATTATTATCCCTTTTATGAAAAAGGTATTGCGGTGTTGTTGCTGCACACAGGCTTGCACGAAAATTATCATCGGCCCAGCGATACGGCCGATTTAATAAACTGCGCAGGCATGAGCCGCGTTGTCCGCCTGCTTTTCGGCACGGTCTACGAGTTGGCCGAGAGCGACGAGCGAATCGCTTATCGCAAGGCGGGCGGGCGGGAAACACCCGAGATGGAAAAGTCCATCGCTTCGCAAATCGCCTTGCCCGCCAATCGGCTGGGCGTGACTATGGACGCCAAACCGTCGGTCCAAGGCGGAGTGAATGTGTTGCGCGTGGCCGCAAATTCGGCGGCCGACAAGGCAGGCCTAAAACCGGGCGACCGGATCGTCCAATGCGCCGGCCGAGAAATTCAGGTTGACGACGATCTGATCGGCGCAATAACGACCGCCGAGAGCCCCGTGGTTTTAGCCCTTAAACACAAAGGCGAGGAGAAAATCGCGGATCTCTCCGTGGAATTGCCCGGCCAACCCTTGCACCTGGGCATTGTGTGGCGCGTGGACGAGGCCGAGCCGGGCACGATCATTCTTACCCACGTGGTGCCCGGCACCCCGGCCGCCCGCGCAGGCCTGCAAGCCGGCGATCGCATCTACCAGGTTGCCGGGCGCGATTTCGCCGATGAAACCGCCTTTGTCGAAATGCTGAAAACCCAGGCCGATCCCTTCGATTTCCTGGTCGATCGCGACGGCAAACTCCGCACCGTGATTATACAACTTAAGCCAGCCGAGGTATTAAAACGCGCCGCGTGAACCGGGCGTTGGCAGAGTTGAAGGTTCAGCAGCACCCCGACAAGACCTTTGTCGGTCGCATTAGCCGTGGCTTCGATTTTCTCGGCTATCGCGGCGTCTCAGACGCTGCCTGAAAGATAAAATAAAAAATCTTTCACGCACCAAGAATGTTGTGCTCGTTGCACAGGTTTTTTCCGGTAAGGGACTAATGAACTACCCCCTTGCGGCCCAGGACAAGAAAGCTGGCAATCCCAAGAATCACCAGCCAAAACACCTGAGGTTCTGGAACCATGGTGGCCATGCCTCGCCCTACATACTCATCGGGGGTTGCGGTATATGCCAGCCGTACTTCCAACTTCTCGTAACCGAGCCCGCTGACCGTTCCCAAGTTGAATGTCACGCTGTCGCCGGGCGCGATGCTTAACGACGATGGCAGGCCCGCGACAACTATACCGGTAGACTGTATTAATAGCGCCAGGTCATCACCCCAGTTGACAGCGGAATTGTTAATCCAGGCATCCACATCTGAAATCGTTACACTCTGTGTGTCGTCATTCTTAATGGTGTATGATGCAACGTAATTACCTGAACCGTCAGGCGTATAGGTCGTGGTCGCCGTCGTGTCCACATCCACCAGGGGTAAAGGTTGTTTATCGGGAGTAAAGTAAGCTTTTTCGAGGTTTTTTCCCCACAAAAGCGCGCTTTGGCATCTCAAACTTAGGCTTTTGCCCGGAGGGAGAGGGTTGAGATTCCAAACTCCCATGCCGCAATAGCTTATAGATTCACCTGATGGTGGGTAGATGAGACCCCATGTGTTTGGCCAATCGAACTCCGCATGGAAATCGGTGGCACCATCCGGAACGGTCCAGTTGTATACTTCCCAAGATTTTCCAAGGATTCCTGCTTGCGTAGACTCGACGTACGTTACAGCGAGCATCAACAGCGCAACCCTCACGACCGTAGCCGTCACCATGATTTTCATGTTCGTTTTCATCTTTTTCTCCTTCTTCAGTGATTTGCGATTTCGAGTTACATTACGGTTCTAACGCTCTTTTCTATTCATAGCCGCTCAACCCCCAACGCACGCTGGGGAATTAAGTCAAACGGCACAGTCGCGGTAAGTCGGCGGTAACAGTTTTCGTTCTCGCGCATTTATGCATTGAGATATCTCAATGCAGGAAATGGCTATTCACGCCGAGCCGATAAAGGAATGTGCATCCACGACATCCGTTAGAGTCGGATGATCGTTGTTACGGGATGCCAACGCTGCCTCTAGAATTGGGCCCTAGGATTGCTCAAGTGAGTATTATAGTGGTAAATATACCCAGAATTGTGGAGAAGTCAATCTTTGCAAGATGGCCCCCCCGAGAAATCTGAAAATTGCATTTAGCGAGGGGGTAAAGCCAAAAAAATTGGCCCAACCGGGTTAGGGCAAGACGAATTGACGCCAATCAGCCCGCCCTCTGCCGCCCAGCGCGCAAACAATTCGAAATGCTAAAAGTCCAGGCCGATCCCCTGGAATTTCTGGTCAAGCGCAACGGCAAACTCCGCACCGTGATTATACAATTCAGGCAAGCCGAGCCGTTAAAACGAGCCGCATGAAATAGACGGCCGTTTAACTCATTCGGGCTTTTCTATTCCACCCATTCCTCGGGCAAAACTGCATTAGATAAAATGTTAAATTAAAGCGATTATTCTTATTCTAACGATAATGCCTATTGTGAGGCCATTCGGCCGATGTATCCGTGTGTGTAAAACATTGATCGCGGCTGATCGAACGAGGGGGGCAATGCTTTTTATTTCCGCGCGCCGCTCTGGGCGGCGGCGACGGAATCTTGCTGCATGTCTACCGTAATTGGTGACGGCCTATCCAACTTCTTACATAGGATTAGTGATAATGCGCACTTTTTTAAAGTCGATAGCAGTTGTTTTCATTATTTTTTGCGGGCAATCCGCTCTGGCCGCCTATCCTGACGGCTATTCCCAGGATTTTATCAATGCCATGAATTGGGCGATGGGCAGTGGTCCGCCCGACTACACGCCCAACGCCGACGGCATGGTGAACAATTTAAAGACCATCGAGGCTTCGACTCCGGGATTGATTTGGAAACCGGGCGATCCCTCCCGGGTGCTGTTTTCCACGTTCTGCGATTACGCGGGCTATCATAAAGGCTATATCGATGGCGGCCGAACCTCGTATCTTTGGCTTGCCGCCGCTCCCGACCTTCAAAATTTTCTCATCAACAATAACATATCCGGCACTGACGCGGCGCTTAGGACCAATCAGCTTTTAGGCATGCCGGCCAACACCACCAACGATCGCGTCGTCGAACTCTGGGCGAGCGTGAATGGATTGGAACGGCCCATGAAAAATCCGGA
>JBEKSO010000432.1:0-3870 GCA_049516935.1 Thermoguttaceae bacterium | reverse complement strand
TTGCCGTAGCGGATGGAACAACCGTTCGGGTCCAGGCGCAGATAGTGGTGCAATGGCTGGTCGGCAACGTCGCGCCAACAGCGATACTCGAAATTTATTGTTCCGCGGGGATCGAGCGACAGGGCCACCTCTTGGGGCTTTTCGGGCAGGGCCTTGATAATTTCCTTGTCTAGCTGGATGTCGTAGCCTATGGCCTCGAACATGCCAGTCGGCCCGTTCAGAGGCTTGTTTACCTTGGCCTTCATCCGCACCGGCTGCGACCCGCTGTAGGCTGTGACGTCCAAAGTGAGCAGGTCGTTCTTCAATTCCAGCGAGCCTTTTCCGCGATCGACCCGGTAGGGGAATTTGTAATGCGTGAACGACATGTTTGAAAAGCTAATCGATGCCTCCGATGCCTCCGATCGCCAGGTTCGGCCGTCGAATTCCAGCGTCAAATCGGCGTCGATAACGCCGATGGGACGGTACTTTTGCCATTGTTCCTGCAAGGCTTCGGGCAAAACGCCCAGTAACTGCCGATCCAGTTCCAATTGTTCGACTTTTGCGTGCAACCACATGGGATTGTTGGCGTCGAAGCCCGCATGCCTAAGCGACATTTTCAACGCGGCCTGGTTGCAAGTGGCGGTTAGCTTGTCTATGACCACACCGCCGTTGTCGGCGGTGAACTTGATCTGTATATCCCTGAGAGGATGAGGCAGCGGCAGGCGCTGGTCGTCGATCCGTCCGCCGGTCAACTGCCCGGCGACTTGAAATCGCAGCGGGACGTCGGATTTCGAGTCGTAAGCCAGGCTGAAGTTCATTTGCCCATCGGCCCGCAGGGCCCGCAGCGCCGCCAATTTATCGGCTATGGGTCCGGGCAACGATTCGTTGAACTCGGGCGAAACCTGCAGGCCTTCCACTTCGCCGCTAAGAGAAAAAGCCGAATTGACAGCGTCGATGGTCCCGTGAAATTCCACGCGGCGGATGTTATCGCCGGCCAACATGCCATGCACGTTTCGCTTGGGCGCCCCGCCGGGATCGGACGGCGATAGGGCGGCGGGGCTTGCGGTCATGTTCAAATCCCGCAGAATCAAGGTGCTGCAGCGCGGTTTAAGGGGATCGAAAACCTCGATAGTGCCGTTCTCGATCGACACTTCCGGCGACTGGTTGCCGAAGCGGGGCGGGGGAAAAAGCTTGGCCGCACTCCAAGTGCCGTCCAGGCGGCGCGTGACGCGGATCGTCGGCCGTCTTATTGTCACATGGGTAACTTTGGGATCGTTAAGTATCAGCTCCTTCACATCCGATTGGCAAGCGATGAACATTTCCTCGACACAGGCCAATTCGGCGCGGGGACCTTCCGCTCCAGGTTCCACGATCGATATATTGTGGAACTTGATTCCTTGGCCCGCCACCAATTCGGCGGAACCGACGGTCGGCTTCAAGCTGGGGTAATGTTGCGCTAGTAAAGTCTCGAAACGGCGGCGCATCTCCTCATCGAAGCGATGGTAAAAGTAAGGAACCGCCGCCGCGGCCCCGATAGCGCAAACAACCAGTCCCCACTTGAAGAAGAACCAGCAGAAGTTGATCAATCGACCAACAATGACGAGAAACCCTCCATGGTTTAACGGTTATCAGTTTTCGGTTTTTAACCTATGGCCTCCAGCCTCCGGTCTTTTAAAATCAGCATTCAGAGTTTTGCCTCCCGATTATCTCAAAAATCAACTAAGAGATATACGTGAAAAAAGACGTGACGGTTTTTCTGGCATCATAAAATGGGCGGGATATGGTACCCTGGTAAGGTTTTGAGGTCAAGACGCGTTTTTTCACCGGAATCAGGTGGAAAATATTTACATGTGTGATTAAGTGGATATACTTTTTGACGACGCATCTAAGATAGCAATGCTGTCAAAAAAACTATCTTCAAGGTTTGCATATAGGAGAGATAACATGTCCACATTGCCCACTTATGTGGCTTCAGCTCAAAGCGTCCCCCGGGCCAACCGCGCCGCATGGTACAAAAATACAGCGCCGACTTACGCCGGCATAATGCTGTGGTTTGTATTCTGGCACCAGGTGCCGATGGGCAGCGCACTTGCCCCGGACGAGCCTTATAGCTTGTATGCAGGCGGAACCTTGGCCTGTGGATTGGGATATGCCTTTTTAGGATTGATTATCGCCGCCTTGATATGCCATTTTTTCTTCTATCTTGTCCCAGGATTGCTAGGCATGAAAACAGGTCTACCGCTTTATATAGTGGGAACATCGACCTACGGCGTGCAGGGCGGTTTTTTGATGCCCGGATTTTTAATGGGCCTGTTGCAATTCGGCTGGCTTGCGGTTAACGCTTTTTTTGCCGGCACTTTGCTTTGCGCCCCATTTCATTATGGAGCAGGCACGCTTCCTCATGCACTGGTAGCGGTAGTCTGGGCGATCGCGGCCGCTTTTTTAGGGCTTAAAGGTATTAAATACGTGGCCAAAGTGGCCACCTTTCTGCCCCTCATCCCTTTTGTGATCTTGATCATTCTTGCAGTTGGAACCATGGGGGGCGTGGGGAAGTTCAATCCTCAATCGCTTGTCGATGCGAGTCTGAAAGTTGCCGTTGGCGTTAAGTACGCCTCAGGAGAGGCGGTCATATTTAAAACCCAGCAACCCTTGCCAATAAGCGGAGTGATTGCCTTGTTATGCACCTACGTGGTCGGATTTTTCGCCACAGCCGGGGCCGCCGGGTGCGATTTCGGCATGAATAATCGCAACGCCAAAGACGTGCAACTAGGCGGTCTGGTGGGTATTGCCGGCGCAATCATCTATGCCGGCGGACTTTCATTATTGATCGTTGCGGGTGTTCATGGACTGGGCAAAGCAGCCGATCCCGTGGCCCTGCAAACCACCGCTTTGATGTCCAGCATCGTGGGCGAGAAATGGGCCGCCGTACTTTGGTATCTCCTGGCGATAGCCGCTTTTCCGCCCGCCTGCTTTTCCTCGTTCATAGCGGCCAACAGTTTTAAATCCACGTTGCCAAAAGTCAATCCTTTTATTTCTTGCGGCATCGGCACAATTGCGGCCATATTCCTGGCAGTAACCGGCTGGGCCGGCAATGCCATCGGTATGTTCAATCTTATCGGCGCTTCCTTTGGACCGGTCTGCGGGGCGATGGCGGCCGATTATTTGCTATCCGGGCGGAAATGGGCCGGGCCCCGGGCCGGATTCAATCCGGCGGGATGGATCTCGTGGATCATCGGTTTTGCAGTGGGAGCATTTAACCTGGTGGCAGACTCGGTTCCGGCAATGGCCGATTACCGCGGTATTGTTCCGGTTCCGCCCCTGGCCGCGTTCATCGTGGGATTCGTACTGTATTACCTGTTTGCCAAGTTGGGCCTGGAAAGCAAAAAGCTGGAACTGCCCGCGACTATCACTTAGTGAAAAAGTTTTCCCGGGCTTTATATTCTTTTTAATTGCCATATTCCGCAATGCCGGTAAGGTTTTCGTGGACTGCGAGCCGCAAGTCCGCCAGAGTCGGCAGGAGCATACCAATTATTGTCGCAAGAGGCCAAGTTCGCCTCAGTTCTTTGAACAAGCGGCCTGTTTACCCCGATATTTGATTTACGGAACGGTGCGGGGCCGGAAAGGAACGGCCCTGGGCATCGTCCAAACCTGTACCGCGGGGGTACCCTGCAAGGAGGTCAGGGATTTTACTGATAAGCATAAAGAAGTTGGGTCGAATTATGAACGATCCGGCGGTAAAAATCGCTTTAGCGATCAGCCTCTTGATAGGCGGCGTATTTATTGCCATTGTTTTTCGGCCGGGTTTTTCCCTGCCCGCCGGAGCCGAGATAAATACACCGCTTAGCTTGCAGCATGAGAAGCAACTGCCACTTCCCTCTCCTTCGCAGCAAC
>JBEKSO010000431.1:0-3876 GCA_049516935.1 Thermoguttaceae bacterium | reverse complement strand
GGTCATATAACGTATCGGTCTTGTAAGAAATGCGGCTTAATTCAATGCGGAACTGCCGGCCATGCATTGATCAAGCAACTGATCGGCCCTGTGGAGCAAGCGGTTGTTTTGGTTCCACAGATCCAGGGGATTGCGCAAGGCGTCGATGGCCGTGAACCAGCCGCCGCAGTGAGGGCAGGCGACTTTTTTGCCCTGATATTCCCTGCGGATTTCCAGCGGTCGGCCGCATACCGGGCATTCCTGCAAAAAATCAGCATGTCGAGACATCGAAGGCTCCTTTCTTCCGCAATTAAGACACAGGGTCGCCGAATTTAGTTCGGCTTGCCCATCGTGTAACGTGCCGATTCGATTCGCCTGCATCGGCGATAATTGCTCCGAAGGAAAAAACAGGCACGCTTTATTTACTACGCAAGGGCCTCGGCATGGGTTCGATATCCGTGCGGAATTAACGCAACACATTGCGAATTCAGTGTTTAATCAACAAGCTGGGCATATTGGAAATGCAATGCAGGATTATGTTTAGTCGCCGCACTTGTGCCGCGAGTGCTTTCCTCCGCCCCGGCCGGGTCAAAAAGAAACCCCCCGGCCCGAAAAGGAAAAAAACCGCGCTTTTGTGAAGGTATTTTCGCAACCCGACCCTCTCCCGGCGGGGGGCGGCGTTCTTAACATCAAGCTATAATTGAAAGTTTAAGGAATAAGGAATAAAGCCTAACTACCGTAGTAATGCAATCAATTTAAGATGGCCAATATTACCGTTGAACATATCGCCGAGGCCGGAGTCGTCGGCGCCGGAGGCGCGGGTTTTCCCACGCATGTGAAACTGAGCGGAAAAGCTGATTCGCTGCTACTGAATGCCGCCGAGTGCGAACCGCTGCTGCATAAAGATAAAGAAGTCCTGCGGGAATTTGCCGATGCGGTGATCGAAGGCATGGACGCCGGCATGAAACTCGTCGGCGCGCAGCGCGGCATCGTCGGCGTCAAGGAAAAATACCGCGACGTCATCGAACTGATGCGCGCCAAGTTGCCGGGAAACATGGACGTGGCGGCGCTCCGCGATACTTATCCGGCGGGCGATGAATTCATCCTGGTTTTCGACGTGCTTGGCCGGGTGATTCCGCCCGGCGGAATTCCCCTGCACGTGGGCGCGGTGGTGATGAACGTGGAGACCGCGCTAAACGTCGCCCGCGTGCATGAAACGCCCGTCACCGAAAAATTCCTTTCCATAGCCGGGGCCGTGGCCGAACCGGTTACGCTTCGCGTGCCCGTGGGCGTGACCCTGGCCCAGTGCGTGGCGGCTGCCGGCGGGCCGACCATCCCCGATCCGAATTACATGGTCGGCGGAGTGATGATGGGCTACCTGGAAGATAATCACCAGGCCCTGGTCGACAAGACCACCGGCGGAGTGATCGTCCTGCCGAACAATCACGTGGTGATTCGCCGCCGGCGGCAAGACTGGCCGCAGATCACACGCATCGGGCGGAGCGCATGCGATCAGTGCAGTTTTTGCACGGAACTTTGCCCGCGCTGGTTGCTGGGTCACCCCATCGAACCCCACGCCGCCATGCGCAGCCTGGGCTTCAACCTGGTGGGCGAAGCCAACGTCGTGGGCACGCAGTTTTGCTGCGAGTGCAACTTGTGCAGCCTGTATTCCTGCCCCGAGGATTTGGACCCGAAAAACGTTTGCACGCAAAACAAGCGCCGCCTGGCGGCTGAGAAAAGACGTTGGGAAAATCCGCCCTTTAATCCCCGTAGGCCCGAGTTGCACATGGCCAATCGCAAGGCGCCCATGGTCCGGCTGATGAACAAGCTCGGCTTAAGAGAGTTCCGCAACGTGGGGCCGCTGGTGGATGGTTTTCCGGCCGTCGACAAAGTCGGGATCAAATTGAAACAGCACATCGGCGCAGCCTGCGAGAGCGTGATTTCCGTCGGCGATCGGGTGAAAAAAGGCCAGGTGCTCGGCCGCCCGCCCGTGGTCAACGGCAAGCCCGCGCTCGGCGCGCCGGTTCACGCCTCGATCGACGGCGTGGTTACGGCCATTACCGATGGTGTTGTATGGATCGAAAAATAAACATATATTTATTGCAAATTGTCAATTGCAAAATGCAAATTGCAAATTTGGTACCCACCGCTCGTTCAATTTGAAATTTGCAATTTACAATTTGCAATCAAGGATCAATTATCATGCCTACTCCCACATCAGTCGGGGTTATCGAACTATCCAGCATCGGCATCGGCTACCTGGTCGAGGACGAGATGCTAAAGGCCGCCTCGGTCAATCTGCTCATCGCGCGGACGATCTGCTCGGGAAAATACATAATTGTCTTGGGCGGATCGGTGAGCGACGTGGAAGCGGCGATTCAGGCGGGCATCAAAATTTCCGGCGAGGCGATCATCGATCACTTGATTCTGCCCAACGTTCACGAGGCGGTATTTCCGGCGCTGGGACAATCGGTCGTGCTGGACCCGAAACAGATGGGCGCGTTGGGCGTGATCGAAACATTTAGCGGCACGAGCATTTTGGCCGCTGCCGACGCCGCCGCCAAAGCCGCGCGGATCACGCTGTTCCGCATTCACATAGCCATGGCCCTGGGCGGCAAAGGTCTTTGCCTGATGACCGGCGCAGTGGCCGACGTCCGCGCCGGCGTCCAAGCCGCCGCCGACGAAGCCCGCCGCCGCGGCCTGTTGGTCTCCGAAATCGTCATCCCCCGGCCGGGCAAAGAATTGTTCAGCGAGTATTTATAAGATGCTTCGGGCTGCTCTATTTTATTGTTTACATTTATGATAGAATGGAGTTAAAGGAGGACGAACTCCATGACTGTTATTGAAAACGTTGTTCAAAAATTGACACAATTACCTCCAGCTCGGCAATTGGAGGTTTTGGATTTTGTGGACTTTTTGGCTGAAAAAAAAGATCGAAATGAGAGGTTGTATAATCCCGAAGGATTATGGGCAGGACAAGGAGAGGATATTTCTCCGGCTGTTCTCGCCGAGGCACGAAAAGACATGTGGGGAAAATACGACAAAGAGCAATAGCCATGCCCTCGCTCGTTCTCGATACCCACTCCATGATTTGGTTTCTCAACCAATCGCCACGTTTATCTTGGGATCGGCTCTAAACGTCGATTTTCTCTGTATGAAAACCATGGATGTCGCGGGCGTCAGCCGTATTTTGACAATTAACAGCGGCTCTTCCAGCATTAAATGCTCCTTGTACCACATGGGGCAAATTGAAACTCGGGTGCTCCTGGGCGACATAGAAAGAATCGGCCTGCATGGTGGGCGATTTTGCATTCGGGATGCCGGCGGAGAGACGTTGGTTGAAGAATTCCGCGATATGGCGGACCACGATGAGGCCTTGAAAACTCTGCTGGATTGGCTGCAAAGTCGATTTCCCGACCATGTCCTGGACGCCGTGGGCCATCGGGTGGTGCACGGCGGGACAAAATATAGTCATCCATGCTTGATTACGGCCGAAGTTTTAATTGCGCTCGAGGAGATCATTCGCCTGGCGCCCGACCATCTGCCTCACGAACTGAAAGCCATTCGAGCCGTGCATCGATATTATCCGGGCATGAAGCAAGTCGCCTGTTTCGACACGGCTTTTCACCGTCAAATGCCCGAGGTGGCCCAACGATTGCCCATGCCCAGGAGTCTTTGGCATGAAGGAGTGCTGCGTTACGGTTTCCACGGCCTGTCTTACGAATACATCCTGGAAAAACTTAGAGAGACGGCGGGCCGGGAAGCCGCCGACGGGCGCGTGATCGTTGCGCATCTTGGCAACGGGGCCAGCATGGCGGCAATAAAATCCGGAAAGTGCCTGGATACAACAATGGGACTTACTCCGGCGGGCGGGCTAATGATGGGTAAGCGCTCGGG